>DAOWDR010000137.1 GCA_030638935.1 Desulfobacteraceae bacterium
CACCCGGGATGCCGATTTTTAATAGTTTTTTCATCATGGAAACATCAATTTTCCGGTACCGCAAAGAGGGATCAAACCGCTTTAATGAAGGAGCTCTCATGATTACCCACATCAACGCCAGGGCCATGAAAATCCGGGAGGAAAAGGTGGCAATACCGGCTCCGTTAAGCCCCAGGGCCGGGGCTCCGAGATTTCCGTATATGAACACCCAGTTTACAAATATATTGACCAGGTTGGCCGCCAGGGTGATGACCATGGCCGGTTTCAGGAAACTTACCCCTTCGGCAAACTGGCGGAAGGACTGGAAGAGCATCATGGGCAGCATGGAAAATCCCAGCACCCGCATATAGTCAATTGCCGGTTCCACAATGGTTTGTGGCTGGTTCATGAACCGGATGGATTCGGCTCCGGCAAAGGTCACTCCGCAGAGGAGCACCCCGGCCAAAAGATTCACAATCAAGCCCTGGCGCAGCACCACCCCGCAGTCCTTGTCCCTTCCAGCCCCGGCTGCCATGGCCGTCAGGGGGGTAACTGCCATGGAAATCCCGAACCCCAACACCATGACCAGGGTAAACAGGGCATTGCCTATGGCTGCTGCTGCCAGGGTATCGGTTCCAACCCGGCCCACCATGATATTGTCCGCTACAGACATGGTAAGCTGGCCTATCTGACCCACAATCATGGGCAGGGCCAGGTGGATGGTTTTTTTAATATCAGTTTTAAACATGGTTGAGTTTCTTTTTTATTAAATTGGCAACTGCCAATAGTAGGCAATTGCCAAAAGAGCCGATTCGATATATGAACCGCCTATTAGACATGAAATTCAATTGAAAATCAATATGAATATTGAAAAAAGGTGGGGCAATCCCAGGTAAAGTACAATTTGATTTTGTTTCCCCTAGGGACGAAATTAATTTACTTTTTACCAAAATAAATATTATAATATTTTTTTCTGGATTGACCTGGATAGTAAATGCATTCCCCTGATTTTATGATTTGGAGATTGCAGAATATGGTAGAAATTACACTCCGGGACAAAAGCCCATTCCGATATAAAAAAGGGTCCATATGGCTGAAAAACAAAGTTACGAAAAATTAGAGCAAAGAATTTTGGAATTAGAAAAAAAAGAATCTCAATACAGTCAAACATGGAATTCGTTAAAGCTTAACGAAGCCTGTCTTGAAGCCTTGTTAAAGCTTAGTTTAAAGACAGACGAATCAAAAAAGGTATTGGTTGACTTTGCACTTGAACAAGCAATTTTTTTAACAAACAGTACAATCGGATATCTTGCTTTTCTGAATGAAGATGAAACGATTTTATCCATGTACAGCTGGTCTAAGCAGGCAATGAAAAATTGTGAAATTTTTGATAAGCCAATTGATTATCCTATTATATCAACCGGGTTTTGGGGAGAAGCGGTACGGCAGAGAAAGCCTGTTGTGACAAATGATTACACCAGGCCGAATCCACTTAAAAAAGGTCTGCCAAAAGGGCATATCCCTTTGGACAGACATATGAATGTTCCCATATTTGACAAGGATAAAATTGTTGCAGTTGCAGGTGTAGGCAATAAGCAAGAGCCATATGATGAATTTGATGTACGCCAGTTGACTCTGTTGATACAGGGGATGTGGACAATTCTTAAACGCCGGGCATCTGAGGCTGCCTTAAAAAAAAACGAGCAGGAACTTAGAAGTATATTCCGTGCTGCGCCAACCGGCATTGGTATGGTCTGCGATAGAATTATTCAGAAGGTGAATAATCGGGTTTGTGAAATGACCGGGTACTCCCAAAATGAGTTGATAGGACAAAATGCAAGATTTTTATATCCAACTGATGAAGAATTTGAATATGTTGGTAAGGAAAAATACAGACAGATCAGTGATAAAGGAACAGGAACAGTTGAAACAAAATTTCAATGCAAAAATGGAAAAATAATGGATGTATTAATGAGTTCTACTCCAATTGATTTAAATGATTTATTAAAAGGAGTTACCTTTACTGCATTGGATATTAGCTATCTCAAGAAAAAAGAGTTGGAATTGTCAGAAAGTGAAAAAAAATATCGTTCAATGATGGAAGCCATGGAGGAAGCTACATACATTTGTTCATCAAAATATCTTGTTGAGTATATGAATCCTGCAATGATTAAAAGGACAGGAAGGGATGCGCTAGGTGAACTTTGTCACAAGGTGATTCATGGACTTGATAAAAAATGCCCATGGTGCGTTTTTGAAAAAGTTATAAAGGATGAACCCATAAATCATGAGATTGTCAGCCCGAAAGATGACAGAACCTATCATATTTCTAACTCACCCATATTTCACACAGACGGCTCAGCTTCGAAATTAACTATTCTCAGAGATATTACTGATTTTAAAAAAATGGAGAACCAGCTTCAGCAATCCCAGAAAATGGAATCCATAGGCACCCTTGCAGGAGGTATTGCACATGATTTCAATAATATTCTTTTTCCGGTATTCGGATATTTGGAAATGGCCATGGAAGATGTCCCTGAAGACAGCCCTGTTCGTGACCATCTTGAAGAGGTTTTAAGCGGGGCCCAAAGAGCAAGAGATCTGGTTCAACAGATACTTACATTCAGCCGCCAGTCAGATCACGAACTAAAACCTTTAAAAACTCAGATTGTCGTGAGAGAGGCTTTAAAACTTCTTAGATCTTCCATACCAAGTACCATTGAAATAAATCAAAATATAGACAGGGGATGCGGTTTGGTAATGGCAGACCCCACCAATATTCATCAAATCGTTATGAATCTTTGCACCAATGCCTTCCATGCCATGGAGGAATCAGGAGGTAAATTGAGTATTACCTTGAAAGAGGTTAAGTTAACAATTGAGGATTTAAAAGATCCGGCCATGGACCCTGGACCTCATATCTGCCTGATGGTTGCTGATAACGGTCAAGGTATGAAGCAGAACATAATAGACCGGATATTTGATCCCTATTTTACAACAAAAGAAATGGGGAAAGGTACAGGTCTCGGCCTTGCTGTCATACACGGCATTGTTAAAGACTATGGCGGGTATATCAGCGTTTACAGTGAGCCTGGCAAAGGAAGTGAATTTAAAATTTATCTGCCCGTGATTCAATCCAGTAAGGCGGAAGGAAAAATTGAAACTAATCTGCCGCTTCAAAGAGGAACCGAAAGGGTTCTTCTGGTTGATGACCAGGATCTTGTTCTTCAGATGGAAAGAACAATTCTTGAACGATTGGGGTATCAGGTAACCGTACAAACCAACAGCATTGATGCCCTGGAGTTGTTCCGTGCTAAATCTGATGATTTTGACCTTGTAATAACCGATATGACCATGCCTGATATGACAGGGGATAAACTGGCCTGCGAACTGATTAAGATCAGGAGTGATATCCCGGTTATTTTGTGTACAGGATTCAGTGAAACCATGTCTGAAGAAAAAGCAGCATATCTGGGCATCAAAGGTTTTTTATTAAAACCAATTTTGACCAAGGATCTTTCCCAAAAGATACGTGAAGTGCTGGATGAAAGCCCGGGATTGCTATAATTTTGGAAAATCATACAAGGGGCTTAAAGAATTAAGGGTTTATACTGATTTTTTGTTTGACAGCAAGTCTTTATGGGCGGTCAGCATTTGCTGGGATAGTTTTTGTGCTTTCGTCAGGAATTGTTCCATTTCATAGGGATTGATTGGGGTTGCCGAAGGTGATTCATGGGTGAGTGGATCCACCAATGTTCCATTTTTTTCCATGCGAAAGCACAGATGGGGCCCTGTGGCATAGCCTGTCATTCCCACATGACCGATAACTTCTCCCTGTAGTACTTTTTTGTTTTTTTTCATGCCCTTGGCAAATTTACTCATATGGTAATACCGGGTGATATATCCGTTGGGATGACGGATAATGACATGATTTCCCATGGTCTTGCTGTATCCGATTCCCGTGATGACGCCATCTCCCACTGTTTTTATGGGTGTGCCCATTGGGGCTGCATAATCCACTGCCGGATGGGAGCGGTACTCTTTTAATATGGGATGCATCCTTTTGTGGGTAAATTTGGATGAAATCCTTGAGAATTCAAGGGGTGCCTTTAAAAATGCTTTTTGAAGGGAGTTTCCTTTCTCATCATAGTATCCTGACACTCCCTTTGAATCCTTATGCAGAAATGCTTTAAAAACGGTTCCCCTATTGGTAAAAAAGGCTGCCTGTACCTTTCCATAGCCTGCAAGCTTACCGTTTTGATACCGTTTTTCAACAAGAACCTGGAATTGGTCATTGGGGCGGATGTCCCTGATAAAATCAATATCCCAGGCGAAAATATCAGACAGTTTCCAGGCAAGTTCGCAACCTTCACCTGCTTTTCTGACAGCTTCAAACAGGCTATATGCAATTGTGGAAGAGACCACCTCAAGGTTTACATCATAATCTATTGGCATCTTGTTGATGGAAAATATGTTATTTTCCTTTTGAATGACTAACCTGTCTTCCTTGTTTATTTCATATTCAAATCCGGCCAGATTACCTTCATGTAGAATTATTTTATAGGGTTGGCCCTTTTTGATATGGTGCAATGGAAAAATATCTTGGCTTTGCCGGTTTATCTCATATATGGTTTTCAGGGGAAGATATCTATTTAGCAGGCAAGAGGCTGTATCTCCTTTTTTGACGACTCTTTTTATAACTTTAAAAACCGGTGGGGCAACAACGGTTTGAACTTCAGGAAGGTCAACCCGGGGCGGTGTTTCTATTTTTTTTATTGAATGAAAACCCAAAACACCAGGTACTGTCAGTGTTAAAAAGATACTGGAAAAAAACATAAAAACAATACACCTTTTTATAAACATAGCTGGGTTTCTCCTGTATAAAATTCAAGCAAAATTGCCTGGCATCATATAAATGATGGGGTTATGTAAAGAGAATTTTCAACTTTTATGCCAGCCTGTTGTTATTGCCGCAAAATAATCACATCGCTTATAAGGGCGGGGTTGTCGGTAATCGGACACAAAACTTTTTACCAGGGATGGGTATCTGTTGATTGGTTAAATTTAATCAAAAACAGTTTTATATGATTAACCAGGATAAAAAAACTCGGGCCAGCCAAAAATTCATGCCAATGCCGGCCCCGGGAACCTAGCAGCTGGCTGTTATGGAGGAAGTTGGGAATAGTGACATGGTGACCTTTAAAGTGATTGAATTCAATAGGCCTTGAATGTGAGATAAAATGTGTTCTAAGATTTTATTACCGGAGCCCTAAATTTCTTGATTTTTGCCCTATTATATCCGAAAAAGAGATGTCGTAAATTTGGTATGCACAAAATTAAGGGGTATGGAATGGATATATGGGTGGATGCAGATGCGTGTCCTGTTGTGATTAAAGAGATCTTGTATCGGGCTGCCGACCGGACCCAAACATTGGTAACGCTTGTGGCCAACCAAACACTTA
>DAOWDR010000231.1 GCA_030638935.1 Desulfobacteraceae bacterium
CCTCCAAATCAGACATCAGCCTTGCGGAAAACCATCTCCAGGCCTATTGCTGCTCTTTGGTCCGCGGGGTACTTGAAGACAGTCTTGCTGGCCGCCTGGATTATTTACACGGCATGGTTTTCCCCCATACCTGTGATTCCATCCAGCGCCTCTCTGATATCTGGCGTCTCAACACAGACCATAGTTTTTTTGCCGATGTGGTCATGCCGGCCAAGCTAAATACCGCAAGTTCCCGGGCCTATATGCTTGATGTGTTGAAAAAATTCAAGATCGATCTTGAAAAGGCCATTGGCCATTCCATTACCCCAACAGATCTTAAGGCCTCCATTTGTCTTTTCAATCGTATTCGAAAACTCTTGACCAGGATCTACGAACTCAAAAGCAAGTCCCCTTCCATTATCGCTGGAACAGATTTGTTCGCCATTGTCAAAGGCGCCATGATCATGGACAGGGAAGAGCTTGCCGACCGGCTTGAAACCATTGTTCTTCTTCTTGAAAAAAAAGATCCCCCACCCTCTTTGGCCAAACGGATCATCCTGGCCGGCTCCATCTGTGACATGCCCGATATTTACAGTCTCATCGAAGAATCAGGCGGCACTGTGGTGGCAGATGATCTCTGCACTGGCAACCGTTGGTTTGAGGGGCTTATGCCCGAGGATATTGACCCCTTGGAAGCATTAACCGCAAGGTATGCGGACAGGGCGGTCTGTCCGGCCAAACACTCGGGCAACACCACACGGGGAGAAAATCTTACAGCCCTTGCCAATACCCACAAGGCAGATGGAGTGATATTTGCCGTCTTAAAATTTTGCGATCCCCATGCCTTTGATTACCCCTATATGAAAGAATTTTTAGACAAGGCTTCCATCAAAAATCTTCATATTGAACTGGATGACCAACAGCAGGGCCAGGGGCAGCTATCCACCCGCCTTGAAACCTTTATTCACATGATTTAACCAAGCTTTTTTTATAAATTTTTAAGGAAACACCCCATGACGGATACAGACAAGGACAAAAATAAGGACAAGGAACGGCGAAAAATAAGATCCGCAAAAAAAATGCGGGAGATAATGACCACCTATTACATGGAAGCCATGACAGCCAGGGAGAACAACAAAAAAGTTGCCTGGATCACCTCGGGGGGGCCTGTGGAGCCCCTCATTGCCATGGATATTATTC
The DNA here is from genome assembly GCA_030638935.1 of Desulfobacteraceae bacterium. Taxonomy (GTDB): domain Bacteria; phylum Desulfobacterota; class Desulfobacteria; order Desulfobacterales; family Desulfobacteraceae; genus NBML01. Next base: position 1,180 of record DAOWDR010000231.1, read on the forward strand.
CGGTATATCCGGAAAACTACGGGGCCATGATCGGGGCGTCCAAAATGGGGGAAGACCTGTGCGTAAAGGCAGAAGAGATGGGCTACAGCTCAGACTTGTGCTCCTATGCCAGGGCAGACATTTCCTGCGCCCAGGTCAATGGCGGTCCCATTGGCGGCCTTCCACGTCCTGACATGCTGATCTGCTGCAACAATATCTGCGGCACTGTACTCAAATGGTACGAAGTCCAGGCCCGGCATTTCAAGGTCCCCTTGTTCATCCTTGACACCCCGGTCTGCCACACCGGGTATTCTCCGGAAATCGCAACCTATGTCAGGCGGCAGATTGACGAATACATCATTTTCCTTGAAAAGGCCACTGGCAAAAAATTTGACCTTGATAAAATGGCAGAAGTGGGCCGTCTTGCCCTCCAGGGTCAGAAACTCTGGCAAAAGGTTCTCAAGACCACCACCCACAAGCCCTCACCCATGAGCGCCTTTGACGCCTTTTTCTTTCTGGCCCTCATCGTCACCCTCAGGGGTACACAGATCGCCGTGGATTTCTACGAAGAATTGATATTGGAAATGGAAGAACGGGTGCAGACAGGCATCAGCATTGTGCCCAATGAGAAATACCGGCTGCTCTGGGACAATTTGCCGGTGTGGTACCAGCTTAAATGGCTGTCTCAAAAATTTTCAAATCACAATGCCTGTCTCGTGGCTGATACCTATACCTCTGCCTGGTGCTCGGCCATTAAATATATTGATGAAAATAATTTTTTAGATTCCATGGCTGAAGCCTATACCAGGATCTATCTGAACATCGGTGTGGACGAAATGGCAAAGGAGGTTCTTAAAATGATCCGCCTCTATGATGTGGATGGATTTGTCATGCATTCCAACAGATCCTGCAAGCCCTATTCCTTCGGCCAGATGGACATCATGGAAATTGTCAGAAAAAAAACCGGCATACCCGTTCTCATGCTGGAGGCTGATATGGTGGATCCCAGAAATTTTTCCCTTTCCCAGGCAGATACCAGGATTGACGCATTTATGGAAATTATCAAACAAAAAGGATAAAAGAATGAATTTTGATCTTAAAGACAAAACAGCCCTGGTCACAGGCGGAAGCCGGGGCATTGGCCTTGAAATTGCCAGAAGCCTTTTAAACGAGGGTGCAAAGGTAATTCTTTGCGCCCGTAAAAAAGAAGGATTAGATGCTGCAGCCATCACCCTTGGGAACCCGGAAAAACTGACAATAATCCCCGCCCACATTGGCAAACCCGACCAGGTGGATGCCCTGTTTGCTGCCATTGAAGAAGACCACGGCCACATAGATATACTCATCAATAATGTGGGTATGAATCTTATCACCCCGGGCATTGCAGATCTTGATCCGGGACTCTGGCAAAAAATCATTGATACAAATCTTTCCGGCACCTTCCTGGTCAGCCGTAAGGCCGCCCTTATGATGCGGGCAAAGGGCTGTGGTAAAATTGTCAGCCTTTCCTCCATTGCCGGGCGAAAAGCCACACCGGGCATGGGAATTTACGGTATTGCCAAGGCGGGAATTGAAATGATGACAAAGGTACTGGCAGCAGAGCTTGCCCTGTTCAATGTCCAGGTCAATGCCCTGGCACCAGCCATGGTGAGAACTGAATTTTCAAAACCATTCTGGAGCAATAAAGAGCTTCTTGATCATGTAAACTCCACAATTCCCATGGCCAGGATTGCCGAGATAGATGATGTGGTCAAACCCGTGCTCTTTCTGGCATCGGATGGGTCTTCCTATATCACAGGCCAGACCCTGGTCGTAGACGGAGGTGCTACAATCATATGATTTTTGCAGGCATCGACATAGGCTCAATAACGGCAAAGGCCGCCCTTCTAAAGGGCAATAAACTTCTGGGAACCCGGGTAATCCCCACAGGATACAATCCGGTTACTGCCGGGAAAAAAGTATTTTCAGACCTATTGGCCCATACCAAAATCAACCCTGACGATGTCACGGCCATTGTGGCCACAGGATATGGCAGGAATAGTGTTGAATTTGCCGATAAGGCCATGACCGAAATTATCTGCCACGGGGTGGGCGCCCATTTTTTAAATCCAAAGATCCGGGGCATTATCGATGTGGGTGGACAGGACAGCAAAGCCATTGCCCTGGACAGGACAGGACAGGTGGAAAACTTTGCCATGAACGACAAGTGCGCCGCAGGGACAGGCCGGTTTCTGGAAGTTATGGCCAAGGCTCTGGAAGTCGAATTGGATGACCTTGGAACCATAGGACTTGGTTCCTGTGCCCCATCAAAAATTTCAAGCATCTGCACTGTGTTTGCCGAATCAGAGGTAATTTCCATGATAGCCGGACAGCAAAAAAGGGAAGATATCATTGCCGGCATCCATGAATCAACGGCAGCCAGGGTGGCCAGCCTTGCTGCCAAAGCAAAGATAGAGTCCCCCGTAATCATGACAGGCGGAGTCGCCAAAAATCAAGGAATGGTAAAAGCCCTTGAAAACCGCCTGGGCATTAAAATACTTGTGGGAGAGTTTCCCCAGGAAAACGGCGCCATCGGTGCCGCTGTCCTGGCTTCAAGAATGAACCTGTAAACCAATGTGTCAATTTCATGGTCACTCTTCTATACAAATTTGGCATAGGGGAGTTCTAACCCTTTTCCAGGCAAGGCCATGAGGGTGGAGGTTCCATGGGCAATTATTTTTCCTGATTTGTCTTCTACCCTTGCTTCGGAATAGGAAATGGATTTCCCTGCCTGGATACAGGTGCCAAAAGCTGTCAGGCGCCCCTCCATTGCAGGTTTAAGATAATTAAGTTTTAAATCCACATTCACAAGCCCGGTATCTTCAGGCAGGCACAAAAAAGCAGACCAAAAGGTTGCCGTATCGATGAGGGTGGCCAAAACCCCTCCGTGTACAATACCAAAGGGTTGCATATGATAAGGACCAAGGTCCAAAACCACCTCAGCCCGGTCCAGCTTAATTTTGTTCAATGCCATGGACATGTGACTGGGATATGGGCTGTCCTTTACTATTGTGATCAATTCTCTGATGTAATCAGGATTCGGGGTTAACATGGTGATGTCCTTTTTATGGAAAAATACCTTTAAAGCATGATTTAATTTTTTTCTTTGGATATCCAGGTGCCAGTCATCCGGGAAAGAGGCATCACTTATGCTGTTTCATTTTCTCAACCAGGGAACTGACCAACTCCCCATTGGGCGCTTTTGCCATGGGGTTCACTTCCACCAGTGCTGCCCATGCCTGGATACCGCCGGCCATATCTTCCATATCATGCATGAGCACCACCCCCTTATTAAAATGGGCAGTCTCAAAGGCAGAATTGGCGGCAATGGCCAGATCAAAAGACTCAATGGCCTTTTGGGGATTTTTATTCCGCCGGTACATCACCCCCATATCCGTCAGAACACCTGGATTCCCGGATTTTAAGGCCAAAGATTTTTGATAGGCCTCAATGGCATCCCCAAACCTATTGGTATCATAAAACATATTCCCCAGTTGGATCCAGGCATCCACATTATCTGGATTTTCCTTTAGTAATTGTTCCAGCTTTAAAATACTGGCACCAGTCTCGGCCGACATCTTCTGGGAATTAGCATCATCCTGGGGAGCTGCCTGTTGCCGGACCACCGGGGCATCGTCTGCCAGCTTGAATGAGGTATACATGGCACCCGCCATAAATCCAAATGTGATTGACACCAAAATTGCAATATACAGGGTCTGTTTTTGAACCATATCCGCTACTTGATTTTCTTTCGTTTTACCCATCTTTCCCCACTCGTCTAAAAATTAATAATCCTTCAATTATAATCACCCCTCCTGCCATTGCAATGGCCTGGAAAGACAGTCTCCTAAAAAAACCGAACCTTGGTCACTTTTTCCCTGGGTTTGAATACCAGATCCATGTCTCCTGATTGATCTGGTCGGCCTGGCCTGTCCGGGCGGAAATCAACCAGGATCATTCCGTTGAACCTATTGGATGTATACACCTCAACCCTGAATATATGGCCACCCTTGTCAATGGAAAAGCGTTGAATAAAATTTTCTTTTCTCACCACAAATCCGGATTCATTTATAACAGATTTATTTTGACTGGTTCTTTTTGAAAAACCAATAATGTTCACCCGGTGGTCCTGTACCTTATTCACCAAAAACCTATGTTTTACCGGTACGGATGTGCCAAAAAAAACCTTGCGGCTTTCCCCGTCAACAACCATCCCTATGGACTTAAGGCTGAAATCATATTCAAAATACTGGGGAGAAAGCCTGGTCAAACGCCTGTTCCCATGAAAAAGGTTATAAACATCACCGCTTTGAATAAGGGTCATCAGGGGATGGTTGACCTGGAAGGCTAATTTTCCCTCTTTTTCCAGAGGGATAAAACCTAAACGGTTGCGGACATTTTCCACGGTGAGAAGAATCCTGTTATCCCCCAGGGCCACTTCAATGTCCTGATCAATGGCCCGTTTGATAGAGGCTTCTGTCAGGCTGAACCTGCGACTGAACTTAATGCCTGCCTGGTCAAAAAAAGCTTCTACTGCCAGCAGATGATAATAGACCCGCTTTGCAGTGGAAAGGGATTTGCTGGCCTCAATACCAAAGGCGGGTATATTATTTTTCAAGGCAAAATAGGTGAGGGTTTTTGCCATTTCCCTATTCCCCTGGGCAGTCTTGGTATTTTTCACATTAAATTTGTGGCCCGGGTGCAAAAGACTGATATTCACAGAATCTGCAGATTTCCAGGCTGCCCGGGACAGTTGGAAAAATTTCTCTTTTTTCTCCATAAACCTGTCCGGCATATGTTCCTGGTCAACTATTATGCACTGCCCCCACCGGCCGGGGTGTCGATTCTTATTTTCATGGATTTTGGAATAAAACCCGCTTCCATCATGGAGATTTAAGACCAGGTCCACGGCAGGTTCCAGGATCATTTTCTTTATTCTTTTGATGGTGTTAAATTCTGGATCACCTGAATTAAGGAGATCAAATTTCCGGTTCATATCCCCGTGAAGGCCCCGGGAGCGCTTAATAATGCTGGGAAAATTCAGATTGGGCACCACCCGGACAGCTCCGGACATGATCTTGTAATGGGTAACAATCAGGGAGGCGGCATTGAACCCCCCGGGTTCATCTCCCTGGATTCCCCCTACAATCAATACCGTATTCCCCGGAATACCTGAATTCAGGTAATGGGAAGAAAATCCGGGCATGGTTCCAGGGGATGAAAAGACTGGGTCTGCAGGCAGTCCCAGGAAACCCAGGATCACAAGGGTTAAAAAACATTTAAGGATCAGCTGCCTGATATTATACCACTTCAATGTGCCAGGGCTCAAACCGAACACCCAGCTCATTGCCCCGCTCATATCTAAAGGTTATATATCCCAGATCAGCCAATTTTTTATATACCTTGGTCTGGGTAAATTGTTCTGTAAAATTAGCCTTTCCAAAACCTTTTTTCCCCACATCAAAATCACCGACTCCATGGTAGGAGTAACCCGGAGGTGCAAGGGAGCGTGATGCCATGGAAAGGTTCCCCTGACTTCGGTAGGTCTTGTTCAAAAACAATAAAAACTGTTTCATCACACTGCGAATCCCAGAGGTTAAAACCACATCCGGCCCGATTTTTTTTTGAATGGTATGGTAAATTTCAATGGGTTTTCCCCGGTACAGGTAATTACCTGTGGACTTAATTTTTTTAACATCCTTTTTCTTTATTTTCCCTGTGATGGTTTCAATGGTTTTTTCGCCCATGAATCCGTATTTTTTTACCTGGTCATAAAAAATTTTCTCAAGAAAAAGAAGTTCTGCCTTGGAGAACCGGCCAATTCGTGAATAGGACCGGGCATATGTAACTGCATCATCAAAATTCAGCAGAGAAAAATTACCATACCCAATAACTTTTTGTATCCGATTCAGCCTGGCAAGGCTGGTTTTAAGCAGAATATTATCCTTTGGTGATAATATTATATCGTCTTTAAAGGTATGATTAAAGAACTGGCTTTTGACTAACCGGTCTTTAACTCCAAGGTCAGGGGCAACAACACCATGGCTCCGGGATGAATTTGGTTCTCCGGAACCTGGCCTAAAAGCAAGGGCATCCGGCACACGATTCAGCACCATGGAAACTGCGACTAATTTTAAAAACTGCCTTCTTTGCATATGGCTAAATAAAATCATCTTATTTTTGTTATAATATAACTGATATGTTCAGTCCATTTAAATTTGGCCATTGTACCCCAACACCCGGACAGGGAAAAGAGTTTTTTAATTTTTATCCCGGGTGCAAATCTTTATGTCATGCCCAGGTTAGGTTGCAGGTTTGAAACCGACGCCCCTTGATAAGTCGCAAATCAGCGACTTCTTTTAAAGCACAAAAAATTTACAAAAACATAAACATTTAATATCACAGAGCTTTATCAATATAATATAGCAAAACCCCGACACCAAGTCTTTTTGGCATACATTATGCTTTTTGTAGTGTGGATATTCAGGTTATTCTGAATTAGACGAGCTGCCAAGGATTACTATTAATCGAGGAGAGGCTAAAATGGAAAAAGTTGCTATTGTCGGCTGCGGTACCTATATGGACCAGGGACATGGTTGCCCTGGAGAGTGGAGATGCCTTAAAGCGGCATCACAGGGGGAAGGAACATTCAAAGCCCCTTCCGAGGTTGTCTCCTTTGTCAAATGTCAGTGCCCCGGCAGGGCAGTCATACCAACCCTTGGGATGGCTGCAAAATTATCTGAAATAAAACCGGAGAAAATTTATTTAAGTTCCTGCCTGGCCAATGCTGTGCCTGGATGCCCTTACAGCAGTCCAGAAGAATTTGCAGACTTAATAAAAGAAAAAACCGGTATTGATGTAATATTAGGAACCCATGATTACCATTAACCCTTTTGAAAGGAAATAGAGATGACAGAAACTGTCATTAAGCTTGGTCATAAAAGAAAAAAGAATATCTTTTTAGACAAGGTAAAAGAACTGCTGCCCGAAGGCGGTAACCTCAATGCGTGCCTGACCTGTGGAGCCTGTGCATCCGGCTGTCCCGCAACGGGTCTGAATGATATGGACCCCAGGAAATTTCTACGCATGGCAGCTCTGGGCATGGATGAAGAAATCATCGCCTCGGACTGGCCCTGGATGTGTACCATGTGCATGCGATGTATCTATGTCTGTCCCATGAAAATTGATATCCCCCAGCTGATTTTCAATGCCAGGACATTGCGGCCCCGGGAGGAAAGACCCAAGGGTATCCGTGATTCCTGCGATATGGCCCTGAAAAACGATACCACCTCTGCCATGGGAACCACTGAAGAGGATTTCGAGTTTGTGGTAGAGGATGTGCTGGAAGAATACCAGGAAGCCCAGCCAGAATTTGCGGACATGCAGGCTCCCATCGACAAGGAAGGGGCTGAATTTTTCTTAAACCAGAACTCAAGGGAACCGGTCACGGAACCCGATGAGATGGTCCCCCTATGGAAAATTCTTCACACAGCCGGAGTAGACTGGACTTACGGAAGCAAGGGATGGGCAGGGGAAAATTATTGCATGTTCCTGGCCGACGACGATGACTGGAAACAGGTCACCAAAACTTCTGTTGACCAGGCCAATAAACTCAAAACCAAGACCTTTCTCAATACCGAGTGAGGGCACGTAACATTCTCAGTCCTGGCAGGACTGAAAAAATTCAACCTTAAACACGATTTTGATGTAAAAAATATTTATGAATACTATGCCCAATGGATCAGGGAAGGAAAACTTCCGGTCAATTCAGACTGGAACAAGGACCTGAAGATCAAATTCACAGTCCAGGATCCCTGCCAGATTGTCAGGAAAAGCTATGGAGACCCCATTGCCGAAGACCTTCGCTTTGTTGTTAAATCCGTTGTGGGCGAAGAAAATTTTATCGACATGCAGCCCAACCGCTCCAACAATTATTGCTGCGGCGGGGGAGGCGGATTTCTACAGTCAGGATTTAAAGAAGAGCGTCTTGCCTATGGGAAAATAAAGGATGATCAAATCAAGGCCACAGGTGCCGACTATTGCATTGCCGGCTGTCATAATTGCCATGCCCAGATCCACGAACTGAGCGAACACTATGGGGGAAATTATCCTGTGGTGCACATGTGGACACTGATCTGTCTGTCATTGGGTATTCTGGGCCCCAATGAAAGGGAATATCTGGGGGATGACCTAAAAGAGGTCAATGTATTCCACCCGGAAACTGCCATGTAACCAACCTAAAGGGCCGGAGACTATCTTTAGTTGTCTTCGGCCCTCTCTTTTATTTTGTCCCTATTCACAAAATTAAAGGAGATATTACTTAGGCACAGCCCGCTTACCCAATGGGGCAAAACAGATTAGAGCCAGCCTGAAATGGGCAAATCCAAAGGGAATTCCAATAATGGTCAGGCAAAGACCGGCGCCGGCCAGGATATGAGAAATGGCCAGCCAGATACCCGCCAGAATGATCCATAAAAAATTGGCCATACCGGTTCCCATTATCCGTTCCTCCCCCACCGCCCGGGAATCCACAAGTTCTTTGCCAAAGGGAAATGCCGCAAACCCGGCAATCCTGAAGGCAGCAAATCCAAAGGGGATACCCACCACAGTAAGAAATAAGAGACCTCCCAGCACTACCCATAAAAGCCATGCCACAAGTCCGCCGCCAAAAATAAACCAGATGATGTTCAATATCAGTGCCATTATTTTATCCCAAGGTTATGGTTAAATCCAAAATTAAATTCACACAATAATGGTTTTTACCAGCCCATGCAAGCCAAATCTTTATCTGCTGAATCCACCCTGAAAACTGAATTTAAACATCAATGGACATAACCCTGATTTAAGAATTGTGGTACAAGTCAAATCCCGACAACATATAGGTTTTTGCCATGACACACGACACTGCCATTCCCAATCGAAAGACCCTTTTTTAAGGGAAAGACGTCTTTGGCATCGTCCCGGCAGCGGCAGGGGGAAGGTCCTCCATTTCATTCTCACCGGACGTCGGTGTCCGGTTCCGAGGTAAATGGTCCCTATGCTGCGTCCATGCGCCCCGGAACCATTTAAATCCATTCCAGACCTTCCCCCTGCCGCTGCCTCTGCCCCAACAAAAACAACGCTATAGCCCATTCTAAAAATTTCTTAAGAATCAAAAACAATTTTGCTTTATAAATTGAAGTCATGCAAGTAAGTGTAACTGTTCGATGGACCTAAAAGCAACTACTGGAAGATCAAAATAGCACTATAATTATAGATTTCCGTAGTAAACATCCTTACAATCCAAGCAAATTGTATGAGTAAGATCCGCTTCTGAGTGTTTCTTTATATAAGCGTCCAGAGGCCACCATCTGCCGTTTTTTCTCATCCCCTGGGATTTTCTGTCTTTGGCGGTATATACAACCTTATAAATGCTTTCACCGATATAGAACTGGAAGCCGGAATGGTGCCCCGAAAGCATATTTTCGATAACAGAATCCGTCATACAAGGGGTTAATCCCAAAAGACCACTGAATCTTCAATGGCGGCCCGATCTGTTCTGGTTGTATTAACCACTGCTTCTTTATCTGGGTATCCAAAGGACATGCCAAAGAGGATACCGATATCCTCTGGGATTTTTAACAATTCTTTCACTGGATTCGGGAATTGTCCAAGGGCGCCTTGAAAACAGCTTGCAATACCGTTTTGGCTCAGCAATAGGGCCAGTGTCTGGGCATAAATACCCATATCCACCGCTCCCATGATGTTTAAATATTTTTCCATGGTAAAAAACACGGCATGGGGGGCATTAAAAAATTCCCAATTTCGAACCAGGGCCATCAATCGGGAATTTTTATCGCTGCGCTCAATATTCATCGAACTGTACAGTGCGCTTGCAGATTCATACTGGCGGTCACGATGGGTTCCGGTATAGCGTACTTTCCAGTCAAACTCCGGGTTTGGCTCATTGCCACTCATCACAGCTCTAAGTAAGTTATCTTTTAGGGCATCCTTTGTATTTCCGGACACCACATGGATTTGCCAGGGTTGAACATTGCAGTTGGAAGGTGATAATTGTGCCAGGGTGAATATGGATTTTATAAGTTCATCCGGGACAGGTTTTTCAATAAAGGCACGCACGGAATTTCGCTTTTTTAATAAATCATTTAAAGACATTTCTATACTCTTTCGTTGGAGTTATTATAAATTACAGCCATCATCAGGGGACCATTTCCCAAAAAAACAATACAGTTTGTGGTATGGATACTCAAGAAAATTTATGGCCTCGGTTGGTCATGCAGGAATGCAAACTCCACACCTGATTCGGTGGTGGGATAGCCCGCTGCCGGCACTTGTTGAAATTGCCTGAAATCCATAGATATGTGACTTATATCCGCCATCAAATTTGAAGAGGTTCTGTATTCCACTGTCTAATCAAAGAGAGAACAAAGAGGCCTGGTCATAGATGAACTCATCGGCAAAGAGGAATATGTTATTAAAAGCCTTGGGGAAAGCCTGGAAAATGTCTCTTGTTTGGCAGGCGGTGCCATTCTTTCAGATGGAAGAGTCGGCCTGATCCTTGACATGCATGGCCTTTTCCAAATGGCCCTGGTATAAGGGTCCTTATATCAGGGCGCCGCAAAACTAAAAATCCGTGCAGTTTAATCGGATTAGGAAAAAAAATGATAATAAATATCCGAGCTATCTACGGCAGCTCTTTTTTAAAAAGTACCTGTAATACAAATATTTCGATATTTTTTATAATCCCCTTTGATTGACCAATCCATCCCTCGCAAAAAGATGAAAATAGATATCAGAAATATACACAATACCAATGGGCTCATTGTTTTTTAAAACCGGCAGTCTGTGATACTTATGTTTTACCATTCGATCCAAAAGTATCATAAGATGTTCATCCGGGAAAGCACCAACTACTTCAGAACTCATGATATCTCCAATTTTCTTATTTATAAGTTCTTTCTTGAACAGTTTTATCTGCCCTTCCCAGGAAATATCCTTTCCATCCACCATGCCATAATTCAGAAATCCCGGCCTTAAATGATATAGAATATCAAACATGGTAATAATACCAACAAAGTGATTCGCTTCGTTAATAACCATAAGGCTTGTGGTTTTATCTCCGGTATTCCTGATTCTCCCACTAAAAATCATCTTTATAGCAGTTTCAATGGGTTCTTTATAATCAACTTTGTCAAAATCTGTAATCATAATATCTTTTGCATATATCTCTGTCGTCATAAGCTGATCCTTTTTCATTAGGTGTTATTTGCAATTTTCCGATGCTGGCCTACAATTTTTTAAGTATCCTTTTTGTGTAATCTTTTTTTAAAATGAGATTATCCTGTTTTTTATTCTTTGACAATAAAGATCAGGAATCAAATAAAATTTATTTTTGAATTGACTCTTTAAAGCTAACCCAGTTCTTTTAATGATATATTTTTGTCATCCCGGGCATGTTCCCAAAAAACAACTTTCCTTTTGCCTTAAAAAATGATAAAGTACGTCGACTTTTGAACCACAGGCTTCTCTCCTGTGGTTTTTTTATTTAATACGAAGGAAATGAAAATCAATGATTAGCGCAAATAGCATCACCCTGGCCTATGGGAAGCGGGTTCTGTTCAAAGACGTCAATATAAAATTTGCACCGGGCAATTGTTACGGACTCATCGGAGCCAATGGTGCTGGAAAATCCACTTTCTTAAAGATTCTTGCCAAGGATATCGAAGCCGATTCAGGCACTGTCTCAGTTGGACCAAGGGAACGAATAGCAGTATTGAGACAGGACCACTTTGCCTTTGACGAGGAAACGGCCTTAAACACCGTGATCATGGGCCATGAAGCCCTCTACAAAATCATGGCGGAAAGGGATGCCCTTTATGCCAAGCCTGATTTTTCCGAAGAAGACGGAATAAAATCCGGTGAGATTGAAGTTGAATTTGCAGAAATGAATGGCTATGAGGCAGAGCCTGAAGCAGCCATTCTCTTAAATAACCTGGGAATTGCCGAAGATCTGCACACCAAAAAAATGAAAGAACTTGAGGGAGGGGAAAAGGTTCGGGTGCTCCTTGCCCAGGCCCTGTTCGGAAATCCCGACGTCCTGCTTTTAGATGAGCCCACCAACAACCTGGACATCAAATCCATTGCCTGGCTTGAGGAATTTCTCTATCGGTTCAAGAATACGGTCATCGTGGTATCCCATGACCGCCATTTCATGAACCAGGTGTGCACCCACATTGCTGACATTGATTTTGGGCAAATCTCTGTATATGC
>DAOWDR010000442.1 GCA_030638935.1 Desulfobacteraceae bacterium
GACGAATGCGATGACTGCGGGTTTTGCCACCAAAGATTTGAATGTCCGGCCATGGTCAGGAACAGCGAGAATGAAAAAACCGAGATTAATCCGGTGCTATGCGCCCAATGCGGTGTTTGCCTGACCATTTGTCCCAAGGATGCCATAGAGAAAGTTTAATCCTAAAAACCGGCAACATGGAGATTATACATATGAAAACAACTAATTTTGTATTGAGCGGCCTGGGGGGCCAGGGGATTTTATTCATGACCAGGGTTCTGGCCATGACTGCTCTGAATCAGGGGTTTAATATATTGGGAGCAGAAACCCACGGCATGGCCCAGCGTGGCGGGTCAGTGGTATCCCACCTAAAAATCGGTGAGGCTAATTCCAGCCTGATCCGGGCCGGGGGGGCTGACTTTTTATTATCCCTGGATGAGTCGGAAGCCTATCGGTATCTGCCCTATCTTAAAAAAGGGGGGATGCTTTTTGCCAATGCAGGCACTAATGCCTTCCCGGATGGGCGGGTGGCAGGTTATCTGGATAAGATGCAGATTGCACCCCGTGCCATGGAAGCGGGCAGGACGGCCATGGAACTGGGGTCTCCCAAGTCAACTAATCTGGCCATGATTGCCTTTTATTCAGCCTTTGGGACAGGACCTCTGAGTTCCGATGATTTGAGGGCCACTGTTAGAACAATCAGCCCTGAGCCCTTCCAGGAAATGAACTTGAAAATTTTTGATGTCTGCCATGAAATCGGCAAAACCATGATCGACCCCTTATAGACGGAGATTTTTATGGATTTTTTTAAGAACCTTACTGTACTCTCCCTTGAACAGGCAACGGTTGCCCCCTATCTCACCTACAGACTGGCCCAGGACGGCATGAATATTGTCCGGCTGGAACACCCGGTATACGGAGATCCCAATCGTTTCATCGGCGAAAACATTCTGGGCGAAGACAGGATGAACTCCTATTTTCTGTGTATCAATTCCGGGAAAAAAGCATTGTCCCTGAACCTGGCAGTACCCGAGGGTCAGGAGATTTTCAAAAAACTGGTCCTGGAACTTGAGGTGGATATTTTTGTCACCAACCAATTGCCCAAAAATTATAATAAACTGGGCATTGCCTATGAACTCATGAAAGAAATCAAGCCGGACATCATCTGGCTGGGACTTACAGGGTTTGGCCCCGATTCCAATGAAGGGGCCTATGACCCGATTCTCCAGGCAAGGTCCGGCTTAATGGAACTTACCGGGGAAGCAGGCAATGATCCCCAGGTGCTGGGGATTCCCCTGCCGGACATGGGAACCAGCGAACATGGATACGGGCTGTTGATGAAAGCCCTGTTCAAACGGGCCGTGAACGGGGAAGGCACCCGGATTGACCTGTCCATGTTTGAATCTGCGGTTTCCTGGCTCACTGTTCCCATTGCCCTTTCCAAGAGCTTTGGTGCCAATATTTCAAGGAGGGGCAACACCCATGAATTTTTCTGCCCGGTCTCGGTTTACAAGACCGGCAACGGGTTTGTATATCTGGCCGTGGGAAATGACCGGCAATGGGCGGCCATGGTTGCCCAGCCCATGTTCTCCTGTCTTGCCAGGGATGAATACAAAAAAAACAAGGGCAGGATTGGGGATGTGACAAACCTGAACAAGGCCATTAACGACATCACGGAACAATATACTTCCGAAGAACTCATTGATCTTTTCACCTCCATTACCGTGCCCATTTCCAAAATCAAGAACGTTAATGAAGTGGTGGAAGATCCATTGGTGGCAAAAAAAATTTTGACGGCAACCGATCCTGTTACCAACACAAAGGTGACCCTGGCCCCGCCGCCAAACATGACCCCATATCTTAAAGAATGCGACCGCAAACTTTCCTTTCCCCCCAGATTCGGAGAGCAGAACCAGGAGATCTACGGCAACCTTCTGGGGTATGATGGGGCCACCCTGGCAGAGTTTAAGGAAAAAGGAATTATTTGATATGAATATCATAGTGCTTGTCAAACAGGTTCCCAACACCACCAAGGTCAAGCTTGACCCAAGGACAGGCAATTTGATCCGGGAAGGTTTGGAAAGTATTGTTAATCCCGATGACCTCCATGCCATTGAAGCGGGTGTAAGGATCAAAGAAGAGATGGGGGGAAAGGTGATTGCCGTTTCCATGGGGCCTCCCCAGGCAGTGGATGCATTGACCCAGGCCATGGGCATGGGTGCGGACAGGGGAATCTTGCTATGTGACACAGCCTTTGCCGGGGCAGACACCTGGGCCACCTCCCTGACTTTGAGCCGGGCCATAGAAAAAATCGGAGACTATGATTTGATTTTCTGCGGACACCAGGCCATTGACGGGGATACAGCCCAGATCGGACCCCAGGTGGCAGACTGGTTAGGCATTGCCCAGGCCACCTATGTCAAAGAGATTGAAGAGATTAGGCCAGGAGAACCAGGGGAACCAGGGGAATCGGCAAAGCCCGGCGAAATCATAGTAAAGAGGCGGCTGGAAAACGGGGTTGAAAGACTGGCCTGTCAATTGCCGGCTCTTCTCACTGTAATAAAAGAGGTGAACAAGCCCAGGTATGCCAACATGGAACGGCTGATCACCTCTTGCACAGACAGGGCACCCATTAGTGTATGGAATGCTGCAGACATAGGTGTCAACACCTGTGAGGTCGGGCTGGAAGGCTCCAACACCCATGTTATCAAAACCTTTACACCCAATTTCAAGCGGCAGAACGAAATTCTGGAAGGCAACAAGGAAGTGGTGGTTAAAAAATTGTTCAGCCGGCTGAAAAAGAGCGACACCACTATTGCAGGCAGGTTTTAGGCCAGGGAGGAACCATGACAATCTGGATAAATATAGAAGACTGTGACGGATGCAAACGCTGCCAGAGGGTCTGTCCCTATGAAGGCATTGAAATAGTCGACGGGGTGGCCAGGGTCACGGAACGTTGCACCTCCTGCGGGGCCTGTGTGGATGTCTGTAAAAATGAGGCCATCACCTCTGATATAATTCCAAGACAGGTCCCGGATTTTTCCGGGCACTCAGGTGTCTGGGTCTTTATCGAGCAGACTGACGGGGTTCTTGCCAATGTGGGGTTGGAACTTCTGGGCAAGGCCCGGAAACTTGGTGCAACTCTTAACGAAACCGTATCAGCCGTTCTTGTGGGCAGGTCTGTGGAAAAATTTTGCGACACCCTGGCCAAGCACGGGGCTGAAAATATTTATCTGGTGGAAGGAGACCTTTTAGCAGGCTATAGGACCATTGCCTATGCAAATGTGATGGAAAACCTGGTAAAAAAATACAAACCCTCCATCCTGCTCATTGGTGCCACCCCCCTGGGCCGGGACCTTGCTCCCAGGGTATCCAGGAGAGTGGGATCAGGACTTACGGCAGACTGCACCGAGCTTACCATAGATGCGGATCAAAAGATCCCGGATCAAAAGATCCTGTGGCAGACACGGCCGGCCTTTGGAGGCAATGTCATGGCCACCATTGCCAACAGGTATTCCCGTCCCCAGATGGCCACAGTCCGGCCCGGGGTGATGGAAAAAACCGTTGTTGATGAAGTTAATGCCGAGATTATAAGGGTTTCCCCCCAATTAAATGAGATGGATATTAAAACCAGAATCCTTGAAATTATCAAAGAGCCGCCAACAGGCACTGATATTACCGAAGCCAGCCTCATCGTTGCCGGGGGCCGGGGGATCAACGGAAAAGAGGGGTTTGATATGCTGGGACAATTGGCTGACCTTCTGGGCGGCCAACTTGCCTGCACAAGGCTCATTGTTGAACAGGGAATCATGGAACAGCATGCCCAGGTGGGACAGACTGGCAAGACGGTCCGGCCGGAAATTTACATTGCCTGCGGTATTTCAGGTGCCATCCAGCACAGGGCAGGCATGATGGGCTCCCGGTACATCATTGCCATTAACAATGATCCTGGTGCTCCCATCTTTGATGTGGCCA
>DAOWDR010000067.1 GCA_030638935.1 Desulfobacteraceae bacterium
AATAGAAATATTTGGTTTTGGGGCATTTTGGATACCACGGTCAATTGCCTGGATTCTTGCACTGCCATAGGCCAACACTGCGACCACAAGCACCAGGGTATAACCCAGGACGGTCAGGATTGTCCGGCGAGAGGTCAGCCCTGAATCTGTTGACGGGCGCAACAAAAAGAGTTGGGCCAGGGTAAAATTACAGAGCACAATTAAAAAAGAAAGCCCTAGAACCCCTGTCAGGTCTGCCAACTGGACCAGGGTTTGGTTTAAATATTGGCTATAGCCCAGAACCCCCCAGGGAAATCCCGTGAAGGCATGGGTCCTGATATATTCCAGTCCCACCCAGAGACTGGCACCGATGATGGGCATAAAAACACCCGGGGGATCAAGTTTTTTTATTAAAAAGGCAAATCCCCCGACATAGAGGGCAAGGTATAGGCACAATAGGGCCAGGGTTGAAATACCAAGTAAAGGATGGAGCCCGCCGTAAATCGTCACCGTGGGGACAATCCAATAAATCAGGGTCAGATAATGACTAAATCCCGCCACAAATCCGGCATAAAAGGATTGTTTTGGTGTCATGGATTGAATGGAAACCACCAGGGGGACCAGGGCGGCAAAGGCAAGAAAATACAGACCTAGGTCGGGAAAAGAAGCTGTCAGCAAAAGCCCGCTGGTCAGTGCCGGAAAACAGTTTAATACAAAGAGCAGATTTTTTTTATGGCACATTTTTTGTTTGGCCTTAGTATTATGAAAAAAAGTCTGCTATACTTAGCAGCAAGTCAAACTCCAGTCAATTTATGAAAACGAACCGGGAATTTTTTTATGACCCAAGAATATCATAAAAACCGTGGTAAAAACAATCTTCAAGGGTCTGGGCAATTATTAGACTCCAACAGAATATCGTCAAGCCAAACCTACCCCTCCTCTTTTGACCCATTGCCCTTTGAGCAGATGAAGGTCATCCTGGAGTCTTCCCCTGCAGGTATCGGGGTTGTAAGGGGCAGAATTCTCGGCTGGGCCAATGAAAGTTTTTATGAAATGCTGGGATATGAAGCAGGTTCCCTTGTTGGAAAAAATGTCAGAATTTTGCATCCCAACCAAAGGGAATATGACAAAGCAGGGAAAACACTTACGGCCGGCATGGAAAAATACAATGTTGGAGTGGTTGAAACAAGATTTTCCAGAAAAGACGGAACTGTCTTTGACTGCAGAATTCGCTCATCTCTACTGTATCCGGGGAATCCTGAAAAAGGAACCATAATCATTGTAACAGATATTTCGGAATTAAAATCCCTCCAGATCCAGCTTCAGCAGGCACAGAAAATGGAGGCCATCGGGGTCCTGGCCGGTGGGATTTCCCATGATTTTAATAATATTTTAATGGGAATACAGGCCCATCTGTCCCTGATGCGTATCGATATGACTGCTGTGGAAAAAATTGCCTCCCATACCCTTCAAATAGGAAAACTGGTGGATACGGCCGCAGAGCTGACAGGCCGGCTGCTGGGATTTGCCAGGGGTGGAAAATATCAGATTGCAATATTGGACGTCAACCAGATGGTGGCAATGGCCCTGAACATATTCAAACCCTCCGTAAAAAATGTCATAGTCCACGAAGCATTTGAAGAGAAACTCCATATGGTGGACGGGGATCATTCCCAGCTGGAGCAAGTCTGTCTCAACCTTTTGATCAATGCCTCCCAGGCAATGGTTGATGCAGGAGAGATATTGATCAGCACCCAAAATACCCTTATCAAAGAAGACCACGGGTATCCCTTTGAGGTTAATCCTGGCCGGTATATAGAAATATCAATCAAAGATACCGGGATTGGCATGGATGGAGAAATCCAGAAAAAAATATTTGATCCTTTTTTTTCCACCAAAGAAATCGGAGACAGCAAAGGTCGGGGACTTGGGCTTTCAACGGTTTTCGGAATTGTAAAAAACCATGGAGGATTCATCATAGTTAAGAGCAAAAAAGGAAAAGGGTCTATTTTTAAGGTCTACCTGCCTGCTTCCAACAAGGAGAGTATCAAGGAGGTCCAAAAAGAGACTCCCTCTTTAGATCATATGCTGAAAGGATCTGAAACCGTATTGCTGGTGGATGATGAAGAAGAAATTTTAAATGTGGGGAAAAATTTTCTTGAAAAGCTGGGATACAAACCCATTATTGCGCAGAACGGGCTGGAAGCCGTTGAGATGTTCCAATTGCATAAAGATCAAATTTCATTGGTGGTGCTGGATCTGATCATGCCGATAATGGATGGACATCAAGCCTTTGCCAAAATCAAAAAAATCAAAAAGCAGACCAAATTTCTAATCACCACCGGTTACGCCATGGATGAACAATTGGAGACTCTTTTAAGTCAGGGGTGCCAGGGAGTTATCCAGAAACCCTTTTCCCTCCACGAATTTTCCACGACACTCAGAACCATTCTTGACAAAACAATTTGTTGATCCTGCTACAAAATAATCAGCACAAAAGTTGGTAAATAATTCATTGTGCTGGGGATCTTTATGATTGAGCTTTACAATCCCACACTCAAATGGTATTTTCGAAGGATCGTCAGATGATCGATATAATAGAATCATCAGGAGTGTTTTTTATGGAACATATAAAAATCCGGTTTGGGGATAATATTGAAACCCACGCACCAGAGGATAAGTCCTTTGAGCAAATGTTTCAATCGGTCAACCCCATGTTCTGTTTCTCAAAGCGTATCTGGAAGCCCCAGATGGACATATTTGAAACAAGAAATGAGATTATTATCCAGGCTGAAATTGCAGGAGTGAAGCGGGAGGACATAGTTATTGAAGTTAATAACAAGGCAGTTAAAATTTCCGGGAGCAGGAAGAGCAATCACCCGGATCCAACAGCCACCTTCAGACTTGCGGAAATCCAGTTCGGCCTATTTGAGCGAGTCCTTTATTTGCCAAGTGTCATTGATGTTGAAAAGGTGTCAGCCATATTTTCCAACGGGTTCCTTGAGTTAACCCTGGGAAAGCTTTTCAATAAAAACATAAAGCGAAAAACTAATGTTTCCCTAGACTTTATTTAAGCCAACATTCCAAGAGGAATCAGAATGGATGACCTGAGACATCCCTCAGCCAACATAACAACCAACAGCATCCCCAATAAAATTCCCGTTCTACCCATTGTTGATACCAATTTGTTTCCCAAAATGGTACTGCCCCTGGTTTTGATTCAAAAGGAGGCCATTGAACTGATTGATGAAGCCATGGCCGGCAACCGGATGCTTGGACTTTTATTATCAAAACGCTCTGACCTGGGCTCAAAGCATAGGGCAGATGATCTCCATCGCATAGGCACCGTGGCCATGATTTTAAAAATGTCCAAGATGGAGGATGAAAAAGCCCAGTTGCTCATCCAGGGACTCAACCGGTTCAAGGTTGTCAAATTCCTCCAGGGCAAGCAGTATATGCAGGCTGAAATTGAAGTCATGGAAAGCAAGAATACAGGCCGGCACAAGGAAAACCGGGCGCTCATGGCCAATATTGTGGAGCAATATGAAAAAGTTGTCGCACTTTCGCCTGGCCTGCCCTCGGAGATGGGACATATGATAAAGTCCCTCCAGGAGCCCAATGTGCTGGCAGACATGGTTGCCTCCACCATCAACGCCCCGGTTAAGGAAAAGCAAAAGGTCCTTGAGCTGCTGGATGTCAACCTCAGACTGAAAAAGGTGACCCGCCTGGTCAATGACCAGCTTGAAATCCTTGAAATGGGGTCCAAGATCCAGAACCAGGTCAAGGAAGACATGGACAAGCGCCAGCGGGAATATTATCTTAGACAACAATTGAAAGCCATTAAGGAAGAGTTGGGGGAAACAGAGGATGAACGGGTTGAAATCCGGGAATACCAGACCCAGATAGAAGAAAAAGATCTGCCGGGAGAATCCCGGAAAGAAGCGGAGCGGGAGTTACAGCGCCTGTCCAGGATGCACCCCTCCTCATCTGAATATGTTGTGGCCTCAACATATCTGGACTGGCTCACCTCCCTGCCCTGGCATGAAAAATCAAAGGACCGCCTGGATATCAAAGAGGCCAGAAGGGTATTGAACCAGGACCATTACGGCCTGAAAAAACCCAAAAAACGTATCCTTGAATATCTGGCTGTCCGGAAATTAAAAAAAGATTCCAAGGGCCCCATCCTCTGTTTTTCAGGCCCCCCGGGTACGGGAAAAACCTCCCTGGGCAGATCCATTGCCAAAGCCCTGGGCCGGGAATTTGTCCGCATCGCCCTGGGAGGTGTCAGGGATGAAGCTGAAATCAGGGGCCATCGTAGAACCTATGTGGGAGCCCTTCCCGGACGGATTATCCAGCGATTGAGACAGGCCGGCAAAAAAAACCCCGTCTTTATGCTGGATGAAATTGACAAGGTCTATTCATCCTACCATGGTGATCCTTCCTCAGCTCTTCTGGAGGTTCTGGATCCGGAACAAAATTTTTCCTTTACCGATCATTACCTGGATGTGCCATTTGACCTGTCGGATGTCATGTTCCTGACCACGGCCAATGTACTCCACACCATTCCTCCGCCCCTGCGGGACCGAATGGAAGTGCTGGAACTTAACGGGTATACCGAAGATGAAAAACTCAAAATTGCCACCCGGTATTTGATCCCCAGACAAAGGGAGGCCAACGGACTTTTGGCCAACCAGATACGATTCACCAAAGGGTCTGTTAAAAAAATCATAACAGGCTATACCCGGGAGGCAGGGCTAAGGAATCTTGAACGGCAGATCGGAGCAATCTGCCGGGGGGTTGCCTCTAAGGTTGCCGAGGAAGAAGCAACAAGTCTTGTGATCCGCCAGGACAATATTAAAGACTATTTGGGACCGGTTCAAAACATGCCTGATCTGGGCCTGAGAATTAATACCCCAGGTGTGGTGGTGGGACTTGCCTGGACCCCCTTTGGCGGGGAAATCCTATTTATTGAAGCGGTTTCCATGCGGGGTAACCGTGGACTCACCCTCACCGGCCAGCTGGGGGATGTGATGAAGGAATCTGCCAGCACAGCCTTGAGTTTTATCAGGGCAAATTTTGAAAAACTTAAAGTGGAGGAGACATTTTTTGAAAATCATGATATCCATATCCATGTGCCCGAGGGCTCCATTCCCAAGGATGGCCCCTCTGCCGGCGTGACCATGCTCACCGCCCTGGTCTCTTTGATTTTGGGCAAACGGGTGAAATCCCGCATGGCCATGAGCGGTGAAATTACCCTCAGGGGCGAAGTACTGCCCGTGGGTGGAATTAAGGAAAAAGTGATTGCCGCCCACAGGGCCGGAATAAAAACCCTTATTTTACCCCTGTGGAATAAAAAAGACATTGAAGATGTGCCAGCCCATATCAAGGATAATATGGCCTTCTTCTTCACTGATAAAATGGAAGATGTATTAAGCAAAGCAATTGATATATGATAAAAAAACAATGCCCCCTTGCAAGAACTCTTGGATTTCTCCTGGTCATATTTTTCCTGGCCCTTACTTTTGGATGTTCCAAAAAACTTGCCCCCTATGAATACGGTAAAAGTCAGCCGACCAGCTCTTCTGGACAAAAAAGCAAGTCCCCTGCCACCCAAAGACCCTATACCATAAAAGGCAAGCAGTATACCCCCATGGCCAGTGCCCACGGGTATGTGGAAAAAGGAATTGCCTCCTGGTACGGGAAAAAATTCCACGGCAGAAAAACCTCCAATGGTGAAACCTATAATATGTATGCCATGACCGCAGCCCACAAGACCCTTCCCATGGGAACCTGGGTAAGGGTATACAACCGTGACACCCGCCAGGAGGTCACGCTGAGGGTAAATGACAGGGGGCCCTTTGTCAGGGGCCGGATCATTGATCTGTCCTATACCGGTGCTAAAAAACTTGGTATGGTGGGGCCTGGAACAGCCCGGGTAAAAGTTACTGCCCTTGGAAAGGCAACTTCCTATTCAAAGAAGACCCATGCACCTGTGGCATTTAAACCGGTTAATTATTGGAAGGGCAATTTTACGGTACAGGTGGGGGCTTTCAAAGTAAAAGCCAATGCGGAAAATTATCGAAAAAAGTTGTCTAATACCTATCTGAATTCCCATATCATTCCCTACGAGGATGACAGGGGGCATTTTTACCGGGTCAGGATCGGAAAGTTCACCAACCTGAAAGATGCGGACCGATTCAGTGAAAAACTCATGACCGAAGGTTTTGGCCAGGCCTTTGCCGTTGGAGAGTAAGGGACGAAAAATGGGGTATGTTGTTTTTTTAGACCGGGACGGGGTGATCAACCAGGATTCCCCTGACTATATAAAAAACCCTGACGAGTTTCACTTTATCCCCAAAAGCCCCGAGGCCATTGCCCTTCTCACCCGCCACGGATTTGATGTCATCCTTATCACCAACCAATCGGCCATTGGCCGGAAAATGATGGACCCATCGGTTCTGGATACCATTTTTGATAAATTGAAAAAAGGTGTGGCAAAGGCCGGCGGCAATATCACGGATATATTTTTTTGTCCCCATACCCCGGAGGCAGGATGCGACTGCCGCAAACCCCTTCCCGGACTGATTCATCAGGCCAAGGCAGCTTATAACATAGATCCCACCCAATCCCTTATGGTGGGTGACTCAGCCAAGGACATTGAGTGCGGACAGGCTGCAGGATGCGCCAAAAATATTCTGGTGGCCACGGGCAACGGGGAGAAGGCCATAAAGACCCTTGCAGACAAAGGCATAATTCCTGATTTTTATGGGAAAGACCTGTTTGAAACCGCACTATGGATAATCCAGCATGTGAATCCTCTATGATTACCGTCAAAGGAGTTTTATCCCGGCTCACCTTTCAGAATCCGGATAATCATTATACTGTTTGTAAAATACAGGTGCCAAAGATCCATGAACCCATTACCGTGGTGGGACACCTGGCCGGTGTGGCCCAGGGCGAAACCCTCACCCTTGAAGGCAAATGGATATCCCATCCCAAATATGGGGACCAATTCGAGGCTGCAACCTACGAGGTGACCCTACCGGCAACGATTTCCGGGATCAGAAAATATCTGGGCTCAGGGTTGATACAAGGCATCAGCAAAGCCTTGGCCAACAGGATTGTGGACACCTTTAAGGAAAATACCCTGGAAATCATTGAAAATGAACCAGACAAGCTCCAGACTATCCACGGTATTGGCAAGGCCAAACAAAACCTCATTGAAAAGGCATGGAACAAGCACCACGCAGTCCGGCGGGTCATGCAGTTTCTCCAGGATAACCAGGTGGGTGCCCTGCATGCCGGGCCTATTTTAAAAACCTATGGGTCCGATGCCCTGAATATCCTTAAAACTGATCCCTATCTCCTTGCAAAGGATATCCAGGGGTTTGGGTTCCAGACCGCTGATACCATTTTGGCTAGGAATCTGGCCCCATTTTTTATAGGTTGAGTTAACGTACCACTTGGCGGCCAACATAAAAAGCATTGCCGGGGCCATATACAGAAGGTACTGGGGATTCCAATAAAACATTTCTTTTATTCCTTGTTATCAATCCTGGACCAGATCCAATAACACTTCGATGGCTTTGTCTAATTGGGGATCGAGATCAGCCAGGAAATCCTCTTCGGTGTACTCCACTTCATATTCCGGCGCAAGCCCGACCTCATGGATCTCGCCTTTGTCATGAGTCAGCCAGCAAGCAATAGTTATCCGGACGGCACCCTGATTATTATCCAGTGAGATCCAGTTTTGAACCGAGCCTTTTCCGAACGTGG
>DAOWDR010000634.1 GCA_030638935.1 Desulfobacteraceae bacterium
GCACAACTGGGGACGACCATTGATGAAGTTGGCAATGCTAACTCGTAAATAACCGAGTGTATGAAATAGGAAAAACGCCAGGCAGGACAAAAATTTGAAGGCGATGCTGCCCAGATAACCGCCCAGGTCGTTAACCTTCTGGCCAATGAAGCCAAGGTTTTATAAAAATTTTTATAATCCTGTTTATTGTCATCATTGGACTATAACCCTGATTCATACAAGGAAAACAATATAATGGCTAAAATACTCGTAATAGCAGACATCAAAGAAGGTGTCATAAAAGGCAGTACAGCCGAACTCTTATCAAAAGCCAGGGAACTGGGGGCTGAAACAGCAGTGGCGGCCATCGGTAATAACATTGAATCACTCACCGAAGATTTGGCAAAAGGGTCTGATACCCAATACATTGCAGATGATCCAAGTCTTGAACTGTTTTCTGCAGGTCCCTTTGCATCCTGTGTAGTCGAAGCAGCCAAAGCATTTGAAGCCAACATGATTTGGTTTGGATTTTCCGAAACCGGAAAAACCGTTGCCCCAAGAGTAGCTGCCCAATTAAATGCGGCCTGCGCCACGGAAATTATCGATGTGACCCTGGAAGGAGATGGGATCCAGGTGGTCCGCCCGGCCATTGCCGGTAAAGTGATCCAACGTATTAAAGTGAATACCCAAAGTTTGGTGGCAGTTGTCAGGGCTGGGGCATTTGAGGCAGATTCCGGTATAACCGGAACAAAAAATCCTGTAAAGCTGTCCATTCCAACAGCTGATTTGAGAGCTGTTATCAAAGAAATTTTATCCGATGCAAGCGGTGAAATTGATCTTGCCGATGCCGACATCGTTATCTCAGTGGGGCGGGGTGCCAAAGATCAGGCCGGTATAGACCTTGTAAAAGAACTGGCCACTGATCTTTCCGCCGGGTTTGGCTCTTCCAGAGCAATGGTGGATGGCGGTCTCATGGCACATAATAAGCAAGTAGGGCAGACCGGTAAAATAGTAGCGCCCTCCCTGTATATGGCAATGGGTATCTCCGGGGCCATTCAGCACCTTGCAGGCATGACCGGTTCAAAAACAATTCTGGCGGTTAATAAAGACCCGGAAGCCCCCATCTTCAACGTGGCCGACTATGGTATTGTCGGAGATCTTTTTGAGGTGGTTCCCATTCTTCGGGAAGAAATTAAAAAAATTAGGGGCTAATCCCCTAGGTTAACCACGATTTATAATGGGTAATCCAGGACTATAAACAGGTCCTGGATTGACTTGCCCCGCAAAATAAAGTATTAAGCATTTATTTTGTAAATAATCGTTGACGAGGTAGTTATGAATCCCCTTTTAATGTCTTTATTGCTCATTGTCGGGCTGGCTGTTTTCAGCCGCACCATGTATTTTAAAATCCGATTGCTGCTGGCCCTTGAACCCATAGATCGGGCCAATCATATCAAGGAACGACTGCAAAACCTGGTGGTAATAGCCATTGGGCAAAAACGCCTGGTGGGAAGGAAAAAAGAACGGGCCTCGGGCATCATGCATGCCTTTATTTTTTGGGGATTCTGCGTTCTAATAGTACGCAGCCTGACTCTTTACGGTGAGGGCTTTTTAACCGGATTTCAACTGCCTTTTTTTGGGGATGATTATCTAATTGGGTATCTGTATATCGGCTTAAAAGATATCATGGAGGGGATTGTTTTATTGATGGTTCTTTACGCCATCTTTCGCCGGGCAATTCTTAAGCCTGAACGGATGCACAATACATGGGAGGCCTATCTTGTTCTGGCCATGATCGGAGTGTTGATGATTTCCGATCTCCTGATTGACGGAGCCAGGTATAATTTGATTACCCTGCATAATAATCCCACGGCACTTCATTTTTTTCATAACTCCCAGTATGGTTCCGAGTTTATCTGGACACCGGTTGCCCTGGGAGCTGCATCCCTCATATCCTGGTTGGGTGCCGATGCTACACAATATTTACTTGTGGGTATGTTCTGGTTGCATATTATCACCCAATTGACCTTTCTTAATTTGCTGCCCCTGGGAAAACATTTCCATGTCATAACGGCCTTGCCCAATGTGTTTCTAAAGAATCTGGGATATCCCCATGAGAAAGCTAAGGTTTTGGATTTGGAAGATGAATCGGTCTGGGAAGATGAATCCCTGGGCATCAATCACATCCACCAGCTTAATTGGAAACAGGGATTGGATCTTTACACCTGTACCGAGTGTGGCCGGTGTAAAGAAGTTTGCCCCACATATACCACTGATAAACCTTTAAATCTGCTGGATTTCAATGATAAACTCAAATTTGAATTATTGGAGAATGCAGACAACCTGATTAAAAGAGCGGCATTAGCCGCCACCATTAAAGAGGATGGCGACCCGGAAAAAATTGAAGAAATCAAAGCTGCAATGGCAGAACTTAACAGCAAAAAGCCGCTCATTGGTGAGGTGATTGATCCAGACACGCTTTGGGCCTGTACCACCTGCCGGGCCTGTGAGCAGGTCTGCCCGGTAACCATAGAACATGTTCCCAGGATAATTGCCATGAGACAGGGCCAGACCCTGATGGCCGGCGAATATCCCAACGAATTGAACGTTGCCTTTAAGGGCCTTGAACGAAACGGAAATCCATGGGGCATCGGGTATGACAAGCGTGCCGACTGGGCAGAGGGTTTAGGGGTTAAAACCATGGCTGAAGATCCCGATGTGGACTATCTACTCTGGGTTGGCTGCGCCGGTTCATTTGATGACCGAAGTAAAAAAGTATCTGTAAGCCTTGTGAAAATATTGCAAAAAGCAGGTGTCAGCTTTGCAATATTAGGCACACAAGAAAAATGCACCGGCGATTTTGCCCGGCGTGCCGGCAATGAGATGATGTACCAGATGATGGCCCAGGAAAACATCGAAACCCTGAATAATTACAAGGTTAAAAAAATTATTGCGGCCTGCCCCCATTGCCTCAATACCCTTGCCCATGAATACCCGCAAATGGGCGGAAATTATGAAGTGGTTCACCATACCCAGTTCATTGAAGAACTCATAAAATCCGGTAAAATCACCCTGAACAAATCATTGGAAGGATCACTCACCTACCATGATCCCTGTTATCTGGGCCGGTACAATTCAATTTATGATCAACCCAGATCGATTTTGCAGACCCTGTCAAAGGATGGGCTCACAGAACTTAACCGGCATGGCCAGGAAAGTTTTTGTTGTGGCGCAGGCGGCGGAAGAATGTGGATGGAGGAGACTATTGGCAAAAGAATCAATCTGGAACGGGCCGAAGAGATTGTCGACCAGAAAGTGACAAACCTGGCCGTGGCCTGCCCCTTTTGCTTAACCATGCTGGAAGACGGCATGAAAGAATTGAATAAAGAAGAAGAAATAAAGACACAGGATATTGCCGAACTTGTGGCAAATAATATGTCTTAAATATCATTGCAATTTTTTTCATCCAGGCCCCGGTTAAGATCATTTAATTCGGGGCCTGATTAATTTTCCCCAGGCATCGGGGTGATCCCAGTCATATCTTTAAATTATAATTTCACCCTCAAGGTACATTGTTGCCTGCCCGGAAACTAATACTTGATTTTTAAGTTCTTCACACCTTAACTCACCGCCTCGTTTAGAAATTTGACGGGCAACTAATTTTTGTTTCCCCAGTTTTTTAGACCAAAAAGGGATCAGCCCACAATGATTCGAACCTGTAACAGGGTCTTCAGGGATGCCATAACTTGGTGCAAAATAACGTGAAACAAAATCGGCCTTATCACCTGGAGCTGTGACAACAACTCCATAGGGGTGTAATTTTTCAAGCAGCAACAGATTAGGCTCTATTGCCCGGACCTCTTGTTCGTTGTTATAGATGGCATAATAATTATAAATTGATTTTGTTAATAGGACATCCATGGGTTTCCGGCTTAGTCCATCAATCAAATTAACCGGCGCCTCACAGGATACAGGCGCATGTTTGGGCATGATCATGTCGAGGTAGCCCACAGACTTCCTAACCTCCAAAACACCACTTAAGGTTTCAAATTTGACAAAACTACTTAAAGTATCGAGTACCGTAAAAATGATAAAAGCAGATGCAAGGGTGGCATGTCCACAAAGGGTAACTTCTTGTGTAGGTGTAAACCAGCGGAGATGATAATGTCCATTTTTAAAGATAAAAAATGCAGTTTCAGATAGTTTGTTTTCTTCTGCAATTGATTGCATTATGGAATCATCCAGCCAGTTTTCAAGAGGTATCACAGCGGCAGGATTTCCACCAAAAACATTACTTGAAAATGAATCTACCTGGTATATTTTTAAACGCAAAACAGCCCCCCTAATTGTGTATGGATATCAAGCAGGTTATTTCTTTTTATATTCGGCATAAAATCACATTACACTGGTTCTTATTTTTCCAGCTCAATTAAGTTATCATAGGTCTGCCGTTTGCGGATTATTCTGAACTGATCTCCGTCTACCAGCACTTCGGCGCACATTGGACGGGCATTGTAGTTGCTGGCCATGGTAAAACCGTAAGCACCAACACTAAAGACTGCCAATAGGTCGCCCCGCTCAACC
>DAOWDR010000568.1 GCA_030638935.1 Desulfobacteraceae bacterium
CATCAATTTCCCCGTTGGATTACGCGGTACCTGGTCAAAAATAACTTTCCGGGGAACCTTGTACAAAGAGAGTTTTGACTTGGCAAATTCAATAATCTGCTCTTCGCTCAATTGTCTACCCTCTTTTACTTGTACAACGGCCAGGACAATTTCCACCAGCCGGTCATCTGGATATCCTATACAGGCAACATCATCAAGATCAGGATGATCCATGAGGGCATCTTCTATTTCCACTGGAAAAATATTTTCACCACCGCTGGTAATCATATCCTTCATGCGATCTACAATATAAAAATACCCGTCTTTATCCTTCTTTAGTAAATCTCCGGTATAAAGCCAACCATTTTTTAAAGTTTCCTCTGTTTTCTCAGGATTAGAGTAATATTCCCTCATCATGCGGGGGGTCCTGAAGACCAGCTCACCCACCTCATCATCGGGCAGTTCATTTCCAAGGGGGTCTGCAATCTTTGCCTCAACACCGAATGTTGGTTTACCGATGGAACCGGGCTTGCTAAGAACATCTTCAGGATACAAATTAAAGGTTCCGCCGCCACCGCCCTCGGTGATACCGTAGATATTGGATACGGCACAGGGTAATTTATCAACCAAAAGCTTCATGATATCAAAGGGAACAGGTTGGGCACCTATTTCCATGTGTTTCCAGGAAGAAAGATCAAAATTTTTAAGATCAAGCTCTCCGTTTTCAATGGCATTTAAAATTGCAATACCAATGGGAACCACAAATAGAGTATCTGTACACCCTTCGGCTGAAATGGCTTCGATGATCCATTTGGGATCTCTGAAATCTTTAATAATAGTGCCGCAGGCTCCTGTGGCATAGAATGGGGCCCATAAAAACATGGTGCCTGAATGGTAGAGGGGAAGAAAAATAAGGTAATTATCATCTTTCTGGACAAAATATGTCATGCCGTTGCCAATGGCCGTGCTGTTCAAAGAAAAATGAGTATGCAGAACAGGCTTGGGTTTTCCAGTGGTACCAGATGTAAACATCATGGCAAGGGAGTGATCCCGGTCTACTTCAACCAGGGCATCTGCGGTGTCGGCATAATCTTGAACCGTCTTAAAGTCAACAAAATCTCCTGGAACATCTTCTCCAACACAAATATAGTGTTTAACCGTTGTAAGCTCGCCCTTGATTGGCTGAACCACACCGAGAAATTCTGATCCGAAAATAAACACATCAGGATTGCAAACCTCTGCAGCATACAAAATATCCGAACTCTCAAATCTGAAATTCAAAGGCACAACAACAGCCCCCAGACGGATGATGGCATAGTAAGTTATCATCCATTCCAGGGAATTATTCTGGAGGTGCATGACAAAATCACCGTGTTTGACCTTTAATTCCTTTGCCAGATAGTTGGCAGCTCGATTGATCTCGTCATTGAATTCCTGCCAGGTAAAAGAGCGCCGGCTCCCAGAGGCCGGGGTCCTTTCAATTAGGCAAACCTTATCAGGAATATGTCTTGCATGGATTGAAGCATAACCAGAGTAGTTCAACAATTTTCTCCTTATTTTTGTTTTTTTAATTATATCCGAATATTACCTGTCTCCTTATTAATATTTTTTTAATTCCTGTGCTGCCATATTTAAAAATTAACCTTATCAAGCCCCTTGAGCCCAAGGATCTTTCTCGCTTCATCCGAGGTCGCAGGCACAAGACTCATTTCCTTTGCCACATTTTTGATCATGTTTACCTGGTCGGCACTGGCCTTTGCCATGATGCCCTTACCGGCATAGATTGAGTCTTCAAGCCCCACCCGGACATTTTGAGCCCCCATTGCAATGGCGGTGGTTGTAATGGGGATCTGAAACCGGCCACCGGCCGCAACGGACCAGGTAAAATTTTCTTCTCCCAGAACTTCCTTGGCTTCATCGTGGATTAATACCAGATGCTTGACAGATGGTTTCATCCAGCCCACCATGGGACCAAAAACAAATTGGAGATGAACCGGCAGTTTCACCAGATTTTCCTCCATGAGCCATTTCACATAGGAAACATGGCCCAGCTCATATATTTCAAATTCCGGTTTGGTGCCAATCTCAAGAAATGTTTTGGCATAGATAATGTCATCGTTAAATGTGGGCCGAAAGGTCACGTTTTTACACAA
This sequence comes from Desulfobacteraceae bacterium, assembly GCA_030638935.1. Lineage (GTDB taxonomy): Bacteria > Desulfobacterota > Desulfobacteria > Desulfobacterales > Desulfobacteraceae > NBML01. The sequence continues at coordinate 2,133 of DAOWDR010000568.1, forward strand.
CTCCAGATACTCTTTTTCCCAGTCGTGCTTATACTCTTTAAACCGGCCTGCTATCTGAAAAATACCAAAATTATAAGTCGCCGCATTAAAGGAGCTCATTTCCGGTTCCAGTTTTTTAATGGGGATGAGTTTTTCTTCTGTGGTCTGATTCATTCCCCCGCCTGTGGTGGGCAAAAGTACCAGATTACACCTTGCCTTTATTTTGGTATGAACTTCCATGAACAGATCCGGATCAGACACGGGCATGCCGGTCTTAGGATTACGCACGTGGATATGGGCGATGGCGGCTCCGGCTTCCCATGCACGTACTGCATCCTCTACTATTTCATCCGGGGTTATGGGAAGATAATCACTCATGGTCGGTATATGGACTGAGCCGGTAATAGCTGCTGTTATAATAATCTTATCATCCATGTTGATGTTCTCCTGTTAAAAAAATTCATTCATACAAAAACCCGTGATGCTTTCACCAAAGATTTTCTACACCCTGTACTCTCCTTCCAGATCAAGCACAAACATCTTCTTTTCCTTGACATTATCAATGACAAAAGAGGATTTAATAATCTGGATACCTTCTATCTGGGTGAGTTTTTCGTTCATAAACCCACCATAACTTTTGATATCCTTTGCAATGACTTTCAATACAAAATCATTGGCACCGGCAATCTGATAACATTCCACAATCTCATCAATTTCAAGAAACCGTTCTTTGATGCAGGCCACCGAGGACAGACTGCTCAAACTTAAGGAAATACTAACAATGGCCATTATGGAAAACCCGATTTTTTCAGGGTCCACCACAGCCGTAAAATGGGAAATAACCCCTGCAAGCTCCAGCCGTTTCACCCGTTCAAGAGTTGCAGGAGCGGATATCCCCACTATTTTAGATAACTTGGAATTGGTTGTTTTTCCATTTTCCTGGAGCGTGTTTAAAATTTTTTTATCGATTCTATCCAGAACCATCTATCCCTCTTTCATAATTTAAATTAAATGACACCTGCACTATAAAAGTAAATGGTTATATTTTTCTTGGATCAATGGCAACAATTCTTTTAAAGTTCCATCTATTTTATCCACCAGCCAGTCAATCTCAGGTTCGGTCATCACCGTTGACAGGATGAACAGTCCCCTGGGGATGGTAAACACCCCTTTGGTCAACAGAGACAGATGCATAAGCCCATGCAATTCTTCAACAGATTCCTGCACCTGCTCTGCCGTGGTTATGGGCTGGTTGACAAAATGCAGGTTGAGCAGGGAGCCGATCTGATTGGACTGGATATTCAATCCATTTGCCTCAAAGCTTTTCAAAAGCCCTGCCTGGAACCTGTCTCCCAAAAGGTTAATGGCGGTCACTGCGGCCGAATCAAACTTGGACAAGGCGGCAAAACCTGCCTGCATAACGGTTTCATAGCCATTGAATGTACCTGAATGATAAAGGGGCGTGTCTGTGTGCTCATGGCAAAAAATATTCATATACTCATCTTTCCCGCCAAAGACACCAATGGGAAGACCGCCGCCAACCACTTTTCCAACGCAGGTAAGGTCAGGCACCACACCAAAGAGCTTTTGGCAGCCCCCGGTATCCACCCGATAGGAAAAAATCTCGTCAAATATCAGAACTACATTGTGAGCTTGCGTTACTTTCCTGGCCCTTTGAAGAAAGCCAGGCGTAGGCAGCACCACCCCCCCTGCCCCCAGAAAGGGTTCCATGATAACAGCGGCAAGCTCTCCGGCATTCTCCCTGACCGCTTTTTCAAGGGCATCCCCGTCGTTAAAGGGCACTTCCAGCATATCCTGGGTCATACCGGCGGGAATGCCTGCTGTGATCACATTTTTTTTGGTGGAGGCAGCCACGCAATCATGGGTGCCATGGAATCCTCCGGTCATTTTCAAAATCTTGTCCCGGCCTGTAAAGGCCCTGGCCGTTCTCATGGCAAACAGAGTGGCCTCTGTTCCGGAATTTACAAACCGAACCTTTTCGAAACCCGGAATTCTTTCACAGAGCAATTTTGCAAGACGATACTGACCATGGGTGGGGGTTGAATACTGGGAGCCCTTTTCAATACCGTCCTTAACCGCCTTTACCACATCAGGATCACCATGGCCGTGGACAAGTGCCCCATAGGCATTGGTCACATCAAAAAGGCGATGACCTTCATGGGTATAGACATAGGCCCCCTTTCCATAATCAATGTGAAGGGGATAGGGTTTAAAATAACTTAAACTTCTGGTGGCACCCCCGGGAATATAATTGATCAGTTTTTCATGATGTGCCTTGGACATGGGAAATTTTTCCCCATAGGCATCAATGATTTTCTTCTCAATCTGGCTTGATGTCTGTTTTGGCATTCAACCCCCCTTGTTTATTCCCTTGTATGAACAATCAACAGTTCGCCAACTTCTTTTTCAACTTTTTCAACAAATTCACCAGACTCAATTCTGGCTTTCAAGGTTTCCATATCATCTATATAAACCTTATCGTAATCCATATACTCAAGGGTTTCACGAACCGCCTTGTGCATAATTTTTCCTGCAGGGCTGAGTTTTTCAACCCCTCTGATATCTGCGGCCTGGGCTGCACACAACAATTCAAACGACAGAATATGGTTGGTATTCTCAACAATTTTTCTTGCCTTTCTTCCGGCAATCAAACCAAAGCTGACAATATCCTGAAAGTCTGCTGTTGATGTGATAGACTGGATGGAAGCGGGTACTGCAAGGGTTCTATTCTCTGCAACAAGTGATGTTGTCATGAACTGACCGCCCATGAGGCCCATGCGGACACCGGTATCTTCTTTACACAAAAATGGTGGCAAACCGGTACTGTGAGCTACATCCATGAATCGGTCAATTCTTCTGTCACTGACAACACCCAGATTAATCATGGCAATGCCGAGGCAGTCCATTACAAATGAGATGGGCTGGCCGTGGAAGTGTCCATTGTGGATAAATGTGTCCCATTCTGTAAATATCAATGGATTATCATTACTGGAATTGAGTTCCCTTAAAAGCACTTCATGGGCGTGCTGAACCGCCTCTTTAGTCGGCCCTACAAACTGGGGTGTACACCGGATTGAGTAGGCATCTTCAACGGGAATATCCGCTACAGACACACCTTTATGTTCTTTCAGTGTTGTCTGGAGTTTCAAAGACAATTCCTGTTCATCAATGGCCAGCTGACTGCCGGCTAAAAGCTTGGTCAGATTCATAGCCGTCGCATACTGGCCCGGGTGATATTTTTGTTCATGAACTCTAACATCAAAAGGATTATATCTTCCCATAAGGGTTTCAATGGCAAAAGCTGCGATAATATCAGAATTTTTCAGTGTATTGGTTGCTTCGGAGATAACGGTGCAGGCAAGGCCGACCATGCCTGAGGTTCCATTGATCAGGGACAAGCCTTCCTTGGCATTCAGATACATGAGTTCTACGCCGGCAGCGTCCATCGCTTCTTTACCCGGCATGACTTTACCGTTAAATTTGGCTTTCCATTCTCCAAAGGCGACACTGGCAATACAACCAAGGGGTCCTAGATCCCCGCTTGTACCAAGGGAGCCTTTTCTGGGTACCAGGGGAAAGACATGCTTGTTGATCATGTCCAGGTAAATCTTAAGATTTTTTTCCTTAATTCCGGAATAGCCGCGGCAAAGAGAATTGGCCCGGGCAATCATAAATTTTCTGACCATGGTATCTTCAAAGGGTTTGCCCACCTGGGTGGTAATGCTCCGGACCAGGTTTTTTTGAAAATCATTATCCCTCTCTCTAGGCAAAAGATAGTCAACCAACCCGCCGCAACTTGTATTTACGCCGTAAATGCATCGTTCTTCACTGGCCCATTTATCAACAAGATCCCTGCAATCCCTGATTTTAGGCCAGTTTTTTTCATCAACTTCAACCTTTATGGACAGATCATTCCCTGCTGTCATCAATTCTTCAATGGTCATTGAATACCCATCCAGAATAAGTGTGTTTCCTTTTAACGGCATGATTCCCTCCTATTTAAGAAAATTAAATTTGATTGTAATACATTGGGAAATTTAGAATATCAGCTCAGAAAGAGATACGGACCAGATGCAAACCAAGGTTCAAATATTCCGTTTCCATTAGAAAACCAAATCTGAATTTTTTTGTCAAGGACTATTTTTAATTTTATAAGGGAAAAACGAAATTTCATGGAACTATCGAAATAAAACAATACTTATTTACTTATATTTTAAGCTTTTTAACGCCTCAGGCCTTATAAACCCAACTTACAATACTACAGCCATCTCCCGGCCTGATTTTGTATTATTATTGTAAAATACAGAACCATCAATTTACCTTGTACTTCCATTACTGTATGGTTCTATTTTTTTAACAACCTTTGGAGAATATTTTGAGACCACTCCTTTTAAACAATCCAATTTTAAGGCCGATCCTTTACGGGTTTGCCAATGTATCACTTTTCATTTTCGGGTGGAAAGCCAAAGGCAGAATGCCGGATATTAAAAAATTCATCCTGGTTGCGGCTCCCCATTCCAGCAACTGGGATTTTATCTTCTTTTTATTGATTATATTTAAACTCCAGATACCGGCCCACTGGATGGCAAAAAAATCCATGTTCATCTGGCCCTTTAAAGGGCTTTTAAAATATCTGGGCGGCATTCCAATTGACCGATCTAAAAAAGGGAATGTAGTAACAACCATGGTGGATACCTTTAACAGTGCAGACCGATTAATTGTAACCATTGCGCCATCGGGCACCCGGGAAAAGGTAAGCCGCTGGAAAACCGGATTTTACCAAATTGCCCACCAGGCAAATATTCCCATTGTATGCGGATTTGTGGACTATAACCTCAAAACCGGCGGTATCGGACCTGTAATCCTCCCCACCAGCGATATGGATGCAGATATGGAGACTATCAAGAGATTTTATGAAGATAAATCTGGAAAATATGAGGATAAACAGCCTGATAATTAACCGGATACCACCTTGTTTCTGCCGGTTTCTTTTGCCCGGTAGAGGGCCTTGTCTGCCTTTGCAATAAGATTATCCCGATTTTTAACACTTGCCTGGTATTCACTGACACCGGCGCTCACGGTGAGGGAAAGGCCCGGAAACCTATTTACCAGAAGCCTTCCCAAACCCTCGATTTCCTTCCGGATTCTTTCAGCATAAACAAGGGCTTTGGATAAATCAGTCTCGTTCAGAATAACTATAAATTCTTCACCGCCATATCGCCCCACATGGTCAAAGGGCCTGGACAATTTCTTTAAGGTTCCGGAAATCAGTTTAAGAATATTATCCCCGGCCTGGTGCCCGAATTTATCATTAAACTTTTTAAAATAGTCCACATCAATCATCACAAGGGATAGATCATTTTTCCCGTCCACAGCCTTTCTGAATGATTTTGCCAACAGCTCGTCAATGGCTACACGGTTCAAAAGGCCTGTAAGCCCATCCTTGAGGGAAACCGCCTTTGCCTCCTCGTAGGCACCCGCATTTTCCAGGGCCATGCCAAGCTCATTGGCCACAATGGCAATGGAGGAAAATACATCAGGATAGATGGGATTTCCCGAAGAAATGTTGTCCATGCCGAGGATACCAATGACCCTGTTTTGACTGCAGAAAGGAACTATGAGCATTTCCTTGAGTTTAAATTTTGCCAGTGTCTCTTTTTCACCCGAAGTTTTACCGGCAATCATCACAGGCGCCCTGTCTCTCAGACAGTTAACAAAGCCACCGGCCATTTTATTAAGCGGAATTTCAATGGGCTTCAGGTCCATTTTAATGTCTGTCCCATCAAGAACTTCAACCACTTTAAGGCTCCTCAAGCTTTTTACCACCTTCATGACATAAAGCCTGCTGAACTTAAAATCCTTATAAATGGCTTTCAACGTCGTGGTAATAATCAACCTGGGGTCAAGGCTGCGGTGGGGCGTGGTGATACTCTCTTTTATCTTCAACACATCGACTATCTTGGCCTGGTCCTCGGTATAATAATAACTTGTATTGATACTGCCCAGCTCGAGATTTGCCCTGAGCATATTTTCCCTGAACTGGCTTGGGGAAGGAAAAATAAAATTATAAAATTTTGAAGTATTTTCCATTTCTCTGTCCATTCGACTGATGACTTTTATGAAATCTATTTTGCTTAAGTCTATGTTTTTTTCAATTTCAGGCTGGAGAATCGGAAGCCGGATCATATCAACAGATCCCATTCCCTGGGTCCAGGACAGATAATTTGCAAGGGAAACAACGGATATCAGCAAGGCCTCTTCCCGGCAAAGATCCAGGTGTCCATATCGCTGATGGTGGTATTTTATGGTTAGGACAAGGGAGGCGGGAAAGTTCCACAGGGAACTGTAATAGGCACCCAGATCGTCATGTCCCATGCCCATGAGTTCCCTTTCTTCCATAATCATCGGTCCTGGGTATTTTGTAACATTGGTGATAAAATCATCATAATTGACACGGCCATGGAGATCAAAAAAAATCTTTCCGAAATCATGGAGAAGCCCGCTGGAATAAGCCTCCCCTGGTTTTGGATACCCAATTTCCTCGGCAATGGCCATACTCAGGATGCCCACACAAAGGCAGTGCCGCCAAAAAAAGATCCTATTAAACTGCTTTTGCTTTCCTGATTTAAATATTTTCTCAAAAACTGCGACCCCCAGGGAAAGCTTTTTCACCTCGTCAAACCCGAGATGGATAACTGCCTCTGAAACAGCCATGATTTTTCGTCTCAGACCATAGGATGCGGAATTCACGATGCTCAACATTTTTGCTGAAATCCCCGGGTCTGTTTCCACAAGTTTGGAAAGCTCTTCCATGGAGGCATCTTCATCACTACATATCTCCAATAACTTGGCCACCACAGGGGGGAAGCTTGGAATCTCTTTGGCACCAAGCGTTAGAACCTGTTTAATATCAGACTCCAGGGGAAGTATGAGATTATCATTCATCATCCTAATCCAAAAAACAATCCTTTGTTTTCGGGTTAAACCAATTACCGCCCACAAGGGGAGGGCTTAAAAGTTTCCGGCGCCCTGACTATTCGATCATTAGCCATAGTACCAAACACTAGGGCAAATAATCCATAAGAAGGTATTTTAGCTGGGCCAGACAGCCGGTATAAAAGTGATCACACCCCTTGATCACCTCAAATTGAGTATGAATTTGCCACCGGTTTATGGCTGCCTGCACCATGTCAGAGGGTGCAATCTCATCCTTTGCACCGGTGAGAATCAGACCCGTGGAAGGCATGGACTTCACATCATCAAAGGGCATGAACCCCATTGGCGGGGATACCATAATATGGTCCTGGAGTTCATATCCGGAAGAGACCACAGAGGCATTCATTCGTGCACCAAAAGAGTAGCCGGCAAGGTGAATCTCGGAAATCTCCGACTCTTTTAAATATGACAGAACAGCCCTGACATCGTCAAGCTCACCAACTCCGTTATCAAACATACCTGAACTTTTTCCCGTCCCCCTGAAATTAAACCTGAGTGTGGTAAAGCCTTTTTCAAAAAAGCTCTGGACTATCTGTTCCACCACAGGGTTGTCCATATTTCCTCCGTACAGGGGATGGGGATGGGTGACCACCACCCCTTTTTCAGAAGAATTTTGGTTCAACAGCCCTTCAAGCCTGACATTGTTACAATGAATGATGACGGGTTTTTCCATTTCAGTTTGTCCTGGTTTTATATTTCTATCTAGTTGTATCCTAATTTAAGGTTACTATAAATTGGTGCTATTTTAAAGGCGGGTGGATTATTTTTTCCATGTGTATATGCCGGATACCAGCTTCAACATAGGGGGAGCCATCTCTTAAAAAACCAAGTGTTTCGTAAAACCCCACTGCATGTTCCTGGGCACCCAAAAATACCCGTTTCATCTCTTTTACCCTGGCAATATCCAGAAGTTTCAGCACAAGTTTTTGTCCGACGCCTTTGCCCCGGGCAAACTTTAAAACAGCAAGTCTGCCGATATGACCATCCCCGAGCATCCGTCCGGTTCCAACAGACTCACCGTTCACTGTTGCCAAAACATGAACAGCACCGGTATCCTGCCCGTCCAAATCAAGGGAGGCATCAATTTTTTGTTCCTTTGAAAAAACCGAATTCCGGATCTGTTTAATCCCGATCCCCCCTACCCCTTCATAGTCTGCAATGCTGATCTCTATGGTCATCACTTTCTTTGATTCTAAACTCCTTGGCAAATAAAAAACGATTTATCATAACAGGTAAATGCCATAACAAACCGTTTTTTTGAGTAATCCTATTTTTTAGCGTTTTTCAGGGATGCCTTAACAAATGCCCTGAAAAGGGGATGGGGATTGCTGGGTTTTGATTTGAACTCAGGATGGAACTGGCACCCCAGATACCAGGGATGATCCGCAAGCTCAACGATTTCAACCAATTCATGGTCTGGAGAAGTACCGCTGATGATAAGTCCTGCTTCCACCAGGCGATCCTTGTATTCATTATTAAATTCAAACCTATGACGATGGCGCTCTGAAATATTTTCGGTCTTATATGCATTCATGGCCAGGGTATCCGGGTTCAATTTACAGGGGTAGGCTCCCAGCCGCATGGTACCGCCCTTGTCTGATCTTTCGTCCCGGGTCTCAACCTGTTTGGTCTGCTCGTCATACCACTCTTTCATCAGATAGATCACAGGAAAGGGGGTATCTGAATCAAATTCTTCCCCGTTGGCATCATCCATGCCGGCCAGATTTCGCGCCACCTCAACCACTGCCATGTGCATGCCAAGACAAATACCAAAATAGGGCACCTTGTTTTCCCTGGCATACTTGGCTGCCAAAATTTTGCCCTCAATCCCCCTGGATCCAAATCCGCCTGGAACCAGGACACCATCACTTGCCGATAATATCTCCACCACATTCTTTTCGTTAAGGGTGCTGGAATCGACATAATTAAGGTTCACCCGTGCATCATTGAAAATACCGCCATGGGCAAGGGCCTCATTTAAGCTTTTATAGCTTTCGGTCAGGTCTACATATTTTCCCACAATGGCGATGCTGACGGAAAATCTCGGATTTTTATATTTTTCCACCATTTCCCGCCAATCATCCAGGCGTGGAGCCCTTGCCCAGACATTCAGCTTCTTTAATATTTTATCCCCAAGGCCCTCTTTGTTATAAACCAATGGCACTTCATAGATGCAGTCCACATCCTTTGCCGTAAACACCGCATCAGGATCTACATTACAGAACAGAGAAATTTTATTTTTTATTTCCTGGGACAAATAGCTTTCCGTACGGCACAAAAGGATATCCGGCTGAATCCCAATGCTGCGTAATTCCTTTACACTATGCTGGGTGGGTTTTGTTTTCACCTCGCAGGCAGTCTTGATATAGGGGACCAGGGTCAGATGGATATAGATCACATTGGATGAACCGGCGTCTGTTCTGAACTGCCGGATGGCCTCAAGAAAGGGTAAAGATTCGATATCCCCGATTGTACCGCCAATTTCAACAATAACCACATCGGTCTTGTTGGATACCAGGGTAATACTTTTTTTAATTTCATCGGTAATGTGGGGAATGACCTGAACCGTTCCACCTAGGTATTCACCCTTTCGCTCCTTGGTAATCACCTGGTCATAAATTTTACCCGTGGTAAAATTATTATTTTTACCCAGCTTGGCATGGGTAAACCGCTCATAATGACCCAGGTCAAGATCTGTCTCAGCCCCGTCATCGGTTACAAAAACTTCTCCGTGCTGAAAAGGATTCATTGTTCCGGGATCAACATTTATGTAAGGGTCCAGCTTTTGTATGGTTACGGTCAGCCCCCGGCTCTCCAGAAGCATACCTATGGCAGCAGATGCGAGCCCTTTCCCTAAAGATGATAATACGCCACCCGTAACAAAAATGTATTTTGTATTTTCAGCCATCAATCCCTCACTTATTTAAATTATTCATATAGTTTTCTAAAATTTTCAATTTGCTGATCAAGCTCATCAATTCTTTCAGGTCTTCCAGAAAACGACTGCCCCTCTTCCCGGTATTGGCCGCCTCTGACAGGATATCGTCCCTGGATGCTGTTCACGTCAAACAAGGCCCCAGGGAATCCAGATGCAAGTTCAAACTGCCTCACATCAATTTTTGTAAACAACTGGTTATCAACAAAAATAGTGGTCTCCATGGGATACCAGGTTCTACTAACCCGCTGCCAGTTCCCATAATGAAAGGAAACTGTCCAGCCATTTTTTTTAATCTGATAACAGACCGGAAAAAAACTGTCTTTTTCAATCCAGAGACCGACTGATTCTTTTGGATCTAAATGGGGTTGACCAATAAAATAGCAAATCTTGTTATCATACCGCTGGAATCTTACTTTTTCAGTATCCACCCCGGCTAAATGAAGTTGCCGGGCAAGGGATTCATGATCCCTATAAAGAAGGATATCCGTATAAAAGTCCACGGGTGATTTTTCCCGGGAAACAATCCCCCCATCGGCCACCTTTACAAATTGGGAATCCGATTCCACATAAAACCGGGAAACCACATCTGAAATCATTTCAGACCTAAATTTACCTGGAAAAACATAGACCAGCTTTTCTTCCAACTCAACCGTTTTAGCCTCAGCTTTAGTCTCAGTTTTAGTCTCTGCACCGACCGACCCGACTGAAACATCCATGAGGTTCCGGGTTTGATGAACAACCATCCCAACAGGCTGCTTGATTTTTTGGATCACCAAATGTAAAAGGTGAGGCGTTTGTGGAACAAAGGCCTCACCAATACCCGACATCAGGATAAAGAACACTGCAAAAAAAATTGATATTTTTTTATTCATAAACGCCAAGGGCTAAAAAAATAGGTTTTCCGGAAAAGACGCACTATCCCCCAGCTCTTCCTCAATCCGGATCAGCTGATTGTATTTTGCCACCCGATCGCTCCTTGACATTGACCCGGTCTTAATCTGGCCTGCGTTAACCCCAACCGAAAGATCGGCAATGAAAGAATCCTCGGTTTCCCCGGACCTGTGGGAAACAACCGTAGTATACCCGGAATCTTTTGCCATCTGGATGGTATCAAGGGTTTCAGTCAAAGTTCCGATCTGGTTAAGTTTGATAAGGATAGAGTTCCCAATACCTCTTTCAATCCCTTTTTTAAAAATGTCCGGATTGGTCACAAAAATATCATCCCCGACAATCTGGGTAGAATCTCCCAACCTCTGGGTCATGAGTTCCCATGACTCCCAGTCATCTTCCGCAAGGCCGTCTTCAATGGAATACAAAGGATATTTGTCAATCAGTCCCTCGTAATAGTCTATCATGTCCGTTGCCGACAACTCTTTTCCCTCGGACTGGAATATATATTTTCCGCCCCGATAAAATTCGGAAGCAGCCGCATCAAGGGC
>DAOWDR010000214.1 GCA_030638935.1 Desulfobacteraceae bacterium
AGGATACGGAGAGGGATTTTGTCTGGAAACCCCGTAACTACAAAGAAAAATTTTATGGGGACACCCTTTTCAGGGAAGCCCTTGTTAAGTCGCGGAATGTGGTCACAATCAAAATTCTTCAGGATATCGGCATTGACTATGTCATCGATTATTCCCGTAAACTTGGTATCACTTCCGATATCAGCCACGATTTGTCCATTGCCCTGGGTTCATCGGGATTATCACTTCTTGAGCTTGTAAATGCCTATTCTGTTTTTTCCAATCTAGGATATTTAATTGAACCGGTATTCATCACCAAAATCTATGACCGGGACGGAAACCTTCTGGAGTCCTCCAAGCTTGTCCGGAAAAAAGTAATCGATATGAGCACAGCCTATATAATGACCAGTATAATGGAAAGCGTCATCAAATCAGGAACAGGACGACGAGTTAAGGCATTGAAACGCCCGGTTGCCGGAAAAACCGGCACCACCAACAATTTGTTTGACGCCTGGTTCCTGGGGTATACCCCCAGATACACCACAGGGGTATGGGTGGGCCTTGACCAGGAAGCCCCCCTTGGCAAGAGCGAGACCGGGTCCAGGGCAGCCAGTCCCATCTGGCTGGACTATATGCAGAACGCTTTAAAGGGAAAGCCTGCCCGCACCTTTAACGTACCCGAAGGGATCGTGTTTGCTAAAATAGATGCCAAAACAGGACTTCTGCCCATAGAAGAGTCTGAGAAAACCATTTTTGAATGTTTCAAGGAAGGTACTCTACCCACGGAGTATACCCAAAAACCCAATGCAATATCCGGGTCAGAGGATCTATTCAAAGAAGGTATCTAAACAAAAAACAAGGAAGGATCAGTCCCTGGGAAGCGCTTTTTGTATGTCCACCTCACCTAACATGAGTCTGTCATTGGTCTGAATGGAAAAGGAAAGACCGGGATACTCTTTACCCAATTTTTTCAGATTGCTGTTTTTATCCCCACGAAGACGGGATTCAAACCGGGGATGAACACCAAGGAGGACATGCTTGACCCCATTTACCCGGTCCACTAGATTCCCCTGGGAAAGCATAAAAAATTTCCCAAGTTTTTCACACACCTGGTCATAGGCAAGAGCTGACAACACCAGATGACCAAAAGCCGGATGCCATGGTCCTGCCAATACCTGGGTTCCGTCATCCATCATCTCCGATGCCTGGAGGCCCATTCGGATGACTGCCACATTTGCCCGGTTAAATATCTTATACATCTCTTTTACCAGAAAAACACTTTGCTCCAGACCCAAAGGGGTATAGCTGCCCTTTTTGTACCATTGGGCCAAAAGGCTTCCCCTAAGTACCATTAAAGGATAGATCCTGGCCACATCCGGTCCCAGGGCAGCAACCTGTTTTGTGCTATCAATCAATTGATCTTTGCTATCATTGGGCAAACCGACCATCACCTGGACTCCCACCTGGAGTTCATACGCCTTTAACAGACCAATGGCCCTCCTGGTATCCAAACTTGAATGGCCCCGGTTGGATTGTTCAAGCACAGAATCGGTCATGGATTGGACCCCCAGCTCAACCAGTGAAACCCCATAGGGAGCAATCAACTCAAGCTTTTGGTCTGTAATTGTATCCGGCCGTGTGGAAAAGCGGATACCATGGATGGTCTGATTCTCCACATAGGGGCGTATTTTTTCCAGTAACCAGACAATATCCTGGTCGGGAAGGCCTAGAAAAGTACCGCCGAAAAAGGCCAGTTCCACCCTGGAACGGTTTCCCTTATATGCCAGGTATTGACCAATAATTGTGTCAATTTCTTTTGGGCTGGGCAGATATTTTTTCTGACTGGTAATGATGGACTGATTGCAGAAGGCACACTGGTGTGGGCAGCCTGAATGGGGAATAAAAACAGGAATGACCAGGGGCGTATCCATACCCTATAATTTTTGGCCATGCACTAGCTTGAGAGCGTTTTTAGCAGAATCCTGCTCAGCCGCCTTTTTTGTTTTCCCAATTCCTGTAGCCCGTATATCAACCAATTCCAGGCAGATCTCAAACCTCTTATCATGGTCAGGCCCGATCTCTTTTACCACGGAATACTTAGGAGTTGTGGCAAAGGTCTCCTGGGCATACTCCTGGAGCGAACTTTTATAATCCATGGTATGAAAATCAAACAATGCCCTTTGAATGGAATCAAAAAAAACCGCCTTCACTATTCCATG
>DAOWDR010000276.1 GCA_030638935.1 Desulfobacteraceae bacterium
ACCCTTGATATTGAAATGCCGGAAATGAATGGGATAGAGGTTCTCCAGGAGCTTCATAAACACCCTTCTCCTCCCATGGTCATCATGCTGTCCACCCTGACCCAGCAAGGTAGCGAAATGACGATCAAAGCACTGGAGCTGGGTGCATTTGATTTTGTCCCCAAACCCGATGCCGGTAAAATGGCAGATAATTTGCTCAAGGTGAAGCAGGCAATCGAACCCATTGTCGCAGCACTCAAACGACAAAAAGCATTCCGGTTTAACCTTCGCAATAAGATTTCTTCTCCTTCCCCCATAAAACGGACAGAGCAAAAGCAAACAACAACACCGACTTCCACGGCTCCACGCCTGGGGATAAAAACAAAATCCGAGATTGTTGGCATTGGTATATCCACAGGTGGTCCCAATGCCCTGACACGGATGATCCCCATGCTGCCTGGAAATTTTAAGGCACCCATCCTCATTGTTCAGCATATGCCCCCCATGTTCACGGCCTCCCTGGCCAACAGCCTGAACAACAAGAGTAAACTTGAAGTCAAGGAAGCCGAGGAAGGTGATGTGATTATTCCCGGACGGATTCTGATTGCCCCAGGGGGAAAGCAGATGAAAATTGTTGCAGGTGGAGACGGAATTTCAAGGAAAATTAAGATCACGGATGATCCGCCTGAAAATAGTTGCAGACCCTCTGTGGACTATCTGTTCCGATCCATTGCCCAGCATTATGTGGGCCGGGCAACAGGTGTAATTATGACCGGAATGGGATCTGACGGTTCAAAAGGACTTGCACAAATGAAAAAAAACGGTAGCCATACCATTGCCCAGGATGAGCCGACCTGTACCGTTTTCGGCATGCCAAAAGAGCCCATTGAATCCGGTATTATAGATGTGGTAGCTCCCTTGGATAGGATTGCTGACGAAATTATCAAAACTGTTAGCCCATAACACATAATCATTATTATTTACCAACCTAAGCTATGACGAAAATTAAAGTAACTCCAACCGAATTTAAAGATTTTTCAAAATATATTCTTGATATATCAGGGATTGCCCTTGATGTTGGAAAAGAATATTTGCTGGAAACTCGCCTGGGTCCTATTCTAAACCGTTTGGGATACGGCTCCTTCATGGAATTACTTAGAAAAGCCAAATCTGATTTCAAAAAAGAATTGGAAAATGAAATCATAGATGCGATTTCAACCAACGAGACCTATTTTTTCCGTGATAAATCCCCGTTTCAACTATTGCAGCATAAAATTTTTCCGGATCTGATTGATAAGCGATCAAAAACAACAGGTTTAAAACCAACCATCCGTCTCTGGAGCGCTGCAAACTCAACAGGTCAGGAAATATACAGCATTGCCATGACCCTGCTTGAAATGGGGGTTAGCCCCAAAAATTATAATATCAAACTCTATGGAACCGATATATCCGATGCTGCCATTGCCCAGGCAAGTTACGGCCTTTATAACAAATTTGAAGTAGCCAGGGGCCTGGACCCCGGCAGGTTGAACAAATATTTTGATAAACATGATGAACGGTATAAAATCAAAGATGAACTCCGGGCCATGGCCCAGTTTAAAAAAATGAACCTGATGAAACCCTTTCAGGGGATTGGGAAATTCGATATTGTCCTTTGCAGAAATGTGATGATCTATTTTACCAGCGAGGATCGAAGAAAAATTTATCAAAATATTTCAAAAGTTCTTGAACCCGACGGCTATCTCCTCATCGGTTCCACAGAATCCCTTGTCAATGACACAGATCTCTATGCATCAAATAAATATCTCAACTCGGTTTTTTACCAGTTTAAGCCATAACCAGGACACCTATTATGAGTTCCATTAACTCTAAAGATTTTATTGAAGAATTAATTTTTTGCCTCAACCAGGAAGATGTTGTCAAAGCCAAAGCCCTGCTTCAGTTTGCTTCCAGTTCCGACATCAGCACGGATGTTCAAAAAAAAGCCATGACTGAACTGGCCAAGGGCCCGGAAAGGATAGTATTACCCCTTCTTGAATATCTGACCAAGATTGAAATTGTCGATGAGAAAGTCCAGGAAGCCCTTTATGAACTTATCCTTGACAAGGCATACGGGAATTCAGATTTAGTCATTGAGTACATTACCAAAAATGAAAAAAAAGCCAGACTTTTGTTTTTAAAAGCGGCAGGCGAACTGTTTTTGATTGATACGGCACCTGCGCTAAAACAGACTATATCCACGGACAAAGATCCTCAAATCCTTGTTGCTGCCACCCAGGCCCTTGGCGCTCTCAGACTGCCGGAATCACTTGATACCTTTGGTCTGATGGCAGCTCATCCTGACAAAGAGGTTAAAAAATCAGTAATTTTTGCAATTTCGGAAACCGGCAATCAGGAGGCTGTTGACCTGATTATCCGGTTTCTTGGGGAAGACGAGGAAACCAATAAACTGGCAGTGGAAGCCCTTTCCGAAATGCAGGACCTTTATGCCCTTGAACAGCTTACCTCTCTCTTAAGTTCATCCATCACCATCGTCCGGGATACTGCCATAGACCAATTATTGAAACTTGGTAACAAATCCACCCCCATTCTTACTAAGGCATTTAAGAATGCCCAGGCAGATTACCTGGTCCACCTTATTACCACCCTGGGTTACATTGGAGACCCTGCCGGTATCCCCCCCATTCTGGATATTATCAATACCCAGCCCAAGGATGCCAATATTCGCCAGGCAGCCTATGAAGCCATGGAAAGAATCCCCTCGCCCAAAACAGCTATTTGTCTGGCCCAGGGGCTGCAGGACCCGATTGAGGCCGTTCGAATGTCTGCTGCCAGGGCAATTGACAAAAACCTGTCCAAACCCCTGGTCGCAGGACTTAAAAATATTGTCAGGACAGGATCTTCCGATGCCCTAAATGCGGTTTCAGCCCTCATTGATTCCGAGGCAGGTAATATATTTAATTTCCTTGTGGAGGAAGAATCTTTCCAAGGCCTTGCCCGTCAGCATATCACCCAAAAAGCAGACCCTGGTACCAGGAAAGTCTTTTTGAAAACAATGGCCGGTATCGGACAAAAAGAGTTTGTCGATGAAATTACAAAAGAAACAGCCAACAATGGCAAATCTTCAACAAACAAGGCAGAAATAATTGTAATAGATGATTCAA
>DAOWDR010000440.1 GCA_030638935.1 Desulfobacteraceae bacterium
ATGGTTTTATCCTTCATCAAGTCCCTGAGCGTCTTTTTTATCCGGTTTTCCGCTTTCTCATCAAGAAAGGCAGTGGCTTCATCCAGGATTAATACCTTTGGGTTGAGCAGGATAGCCCTGGCAATACTGAGTCGCTGTTTCTGACCGCCGGAAAGCCGCATCCCCCTGTCTCCGATTATCGTGTCATATCCCTGGGGCAAGGTGTTGATATACCCATCTATCTGGGCGGACCGGGCCGCTGATTGAACCTCTTCCATGGATGCTTCCGGTTTGAAAAACCGAATATTTTCGAGTATGGAGGTGTGGAAAAGAAAGGTCTCCTGTGAGACCATGGCAACCTGTTTTCTAAACCATTGTTTGTTCAATGTTTCAAGTGTTTGCCCTGCCCATCGGATCGTTCCGGAATCAGGGGTATACAGGCGTTGCAGCAGATGACAAATACTTGTTTTCCCGACCCCGCTTTCACCGATCAAAGCGGTTGTTTTTCCGGCAGGAATGGTAAAGGATATATCTCTTAATATCCGGGTTTCCTTGTCATAGGAAAAATTGACATGGTCAAAAAGAATATCCTGATCCATCTGGGCCTTTGTCAGTATCCTGTCGCCCTCCTCATCAAAACACGAGGGTATATCTAAAATTTCTCTGACTCTTTTGATGGCAACCTTTGATTTTTGCAATGCAAGGACACCGTCCATGAGTCCCTGCAATGGACCGAAAACCCTTCCCTGGTAAACTGAAAATGCCACAAGGCTTCCAATGGTAAAATGGCCTTCTAAGACCTGCCAGCCTCCGTATCCAAAAACGATCAGGGTGTTCACAATGGCAAATCCCATGGGCACCGAACCTGAGATGGCACCAAGGATCTGATATTTCATAAGAAATTGCAGGATGCCCGCCTGCTTTTTTTTCAATTTGTCGGATTCTGTTTTTTCTGCGCCAAAGGCGCGAATGACAGCGGTATTGGAAAGGGACTCAAACAAGAAATGGGCAATATCCGCATTGCTTTTGGCCACATCATTGGAAAGGCTGAAAAGTCTTGGTTTCAGATTTTTTACAACCAGCAAGGCAAAGGGAACAAAAAAAAGACTCATCAAAGCCATTTTCCAGTTCAGGCTAAACAGGATCACACCGGTAATCAGAAAGGTGATAAAGTCAAACACATACCGGGGGATAATGTCTGTGACAAGGGCCTGGATGTCTGCCATGTCCGAAGCAATCCTTGAATAGATATCCCCGATTTTTTTTTTTGAGAAAAAATTCAACGGTATTTTCTGCAGATGTGCAAACAGGTCTTCTCTCATTAAAAAAAGAATTTTTGCGGAATATCTTGTATAGATATAGGAGTTACTCACCCGAATTCCAAAGCTGACCAGGAGAAGCACAATCAAACCGGACAGTATGGGAAATAAAAATTGTGCCTGGTTTTCAAGAAAAACCGTATCAATCAGGATTTTAGCAAAATAGGGCTGCACCATCCCAAGTCCGGTACTGATACTGCTCAAGACAAGAGAGATGATCAACACCCGCTTGTGGGGGCCAAGATAGGCACCCAAATACCGTATCTGATCCCAGAAAGATTTCTCTTTCTCAGGTTTCTCTAAAATAGCACATGGATCCATTGTTACAGTATTCAGGCGTTCCTCTAAGATCTCTTGCATAGGCTTTTATCCCGTCTCTTTCTGTATGATTCAAGGTTTTATCCCGCACGGCCTTAACCAGTTGCAGGCTTCCCATTTTTCTGTGAAATGAGGCTTCCCGCCCCACGATTTTCACGGCCGTCACGTTCCAGTCCAGAAAATGCCTGAACCAGCAAAGGCTGCAGGGGCCGTTGGGGAGACCGTCCTTTTGAAAACTTGATCCGCAATTGTTCTGAAACCACAGATATTCTTTGGATCGTGCCATATGCCCATCCAGTTTTTTTAAAAACGACTGGTTTTTTTTTAGGGGGCCGACAGGCTCAACCTCCCAGTCCGTCAGGCAGAACGCCCCCAATGTATGGCTGGTTTGGCAAAATCCTTCTTCATAGTAACACCCGTCATTCAAGGCAAAGACTTCAAACTCCATTTTATTCGTGTCTGCTTTATCTGTGTCTGCTTTATCGGGTCGAGTTTGAACGATGGACCGGATGTCTGATACGCTTAACTGGCGTGGCAGTATGATTCTGGTAACACCAAGGGAACGGTAAAAGTCAAGAGAATAAGAGTTAAAACAACTTCCCAGGCTTGACAGATGAAACCTGACAGGCAATTTCTCCTTTGAAAGCGCAATCATAAGATTTAAATCTGAAATGATCAGTGCATCCACCCGGATCTCTTTTACGAGCTGTTCACAAAGGCCTAAAATATATCGCATCCCATTTTTAGGATAAAACGAAGCATTTAAGGTGATACTCACCTTGACTGATTTTTCATGGGCAGTTGTTGTGATTTTTTTCAGCTCCTCCCATGACCCTAGGTTTGCCTGGGTCGGACTCCTCCGGTTCATCCATAAGTTCTGATTAAAAATCTGTTCCCATTC
>DAOWDR010000180.1 GCA_030638935.1 Desulfobacteraceae bacterium
GCAGTAATTTCCAGAATTCCGCCGGTATTTTCCATTGCCTGGGAAGCATTGATGCAAAGGTTCATCATCACCTGATTGATCTGAACCGGATCAGCAAGAACCGTTATATCTGAATCCGGCAAATGTTTACGGATATCTATGGTAGTTGGGATAGTTGACCGCAAAAATTTGAGTGCATCCTTAATAACGCTTATAACACCTATTGGTTCCAGTTTCAGGTCGGTCTTGCGGCTGAAATTAAGCAATTGTTTTACAATGCCTGCTGCCCTGAGGCTGGCAGATTTTATCTCTTCAAGATTTGAGTGCACAGGGTTCCATTTTGGGATATCTTCAAGGGCCAGTTCCGCATTTCCGGAAATCATGTAAAGTAAATTATTAAAATCGTGGGCAATGCCACCCGCCAGCGTGCCAATGGATTCCATCTTTCGTGATTGCCGAAGCTGGGCTTCAATATCCCTAATTTGGGTAATATCATGAAAAATTGTTAATTTTGAGACACTACCATCGGAATGGAATATGGGTGAGTTGGTGACCGAATAATAACGATTGTCCTTGGGATCGGCCACTTCATAATCGACATGCTCTCCTTTTTTAACTTGATCAAATGCACACCAGGAGCACTTTTCACTTCTATCATATATAGTTTTATAGCAAAGCTCACCTGTGGTCTCTGTGCCGACTCTATCAATCATAGCCGGATTCATATATTCAATGTACAACTCAGGGGAACAGATATAGGATGCATTTTTCATGGATTCCATCATGGAACGGTATTTTTCTTCGCTTTCTATCAGGGCCTTTTCTGCCTGTATACGTTCAGTTATGTCCTCTCCTATAGAGAGCAGCATATGTTTTGTCTCATCCGCACTATCAGACATACCAGTTGACTGCCATGAAATGATTTTTTCATCATCATTTTTTGTTTGGATCGGATTGACATAGGAGTTAAATTTAGTTCCCCATGCACTTTTCCATACCTTATCCATCTCATCGTAGATACCAGGCTTAAAGAATATTTCAAACCAATCTTTGCCAATTACCTCTTTAGTTTTGAAGCCCGTTATCCTCTCTGCCCCCCTGTTAAAAAGTCTAATCTTGTGATTTTTATCAAGACCTACGATTATTGCACTGCTTGTTTGAATTATTTTTTCGCTGAATTCCTTTTGTTCCCTAAGACCTTCAAAAGTTAGCTTATACTTGGTGATATCCATAATGTTTCCGACAACCCTGACTACCTTGTCACCTTTCAGAACAGGCTCGCCGACAGTTCGAATCCATATCCTGCGACCCATGACACTAGTGAAAGAAAACTCAAGATCGTATGCTTGCCCTTCTTCTACACATCGCTTAAAGGCAGCCGTAATCACTGGACGATCTTCCGGATCATAACATTCAATGCTCCGTTGGATATGTTTCTTCGACCCAGGTGTAAATTCGCCAGGCTGAAAATCGTGAATTTGATAAACCTCATCAGTCCAAAACATGCTCTGCTTTTCTACATTCCACTCCCATCCACCTATTTTGGCCAGTTGCTGGGTGGTTTTCAGAAGTGTTTCACTTCGCTGCAACGATTTCTCCAGTTTCTTGCGGTCAGTGATATCATTTACCAATGATGCTACGCCGATAACTTTGCCATCGGCATCTTTCAGGGTTGTGTTGTACCAATCACATATGATTAGCCTGCCGTCTTTAGTTATGTTCTTGTTTGTGCTGCGAACACCCCCTTTTTCGGATATCAGATCCTGGAAAATACCATCAACCAGTTCCTTAATATCATTGGGAAGTATAATTTCAGTAGGATGTTTACCCATGGCTTCAAACCTTGAATAACCAAAAATAAATTCTGCCCCAGGGTTCCACTCAATAATTTTAAAATTCAAATCCCAGGAAATTACTCCAACCGGTGTGTTTTGAAGGTGGGCGGCAAGTAGTTGTTCACTTTTTCGCAGGGATTCCTCCACTTTTTTACGCTCGGTGATAACCTCTGTGTATATTATGATACCACCGATTGAACCGTCCAATGCATACCATGGGCGGCATTCCCAATGCGTCCAATCCACCGACCCGTCTTCTCGATAATAAGGATCTTCTTCCGCACTTAACACATCGCCGGCTAATGACCTTTTATGCACATCTCTCCATTTTTGAGGAAGGTCTGGAAAAACCTCATAAAGGTGTTTACCGATTATATTTTGCTCTTTAATCTTGTAGTCCTCAAGATATCGTTTGCTTACATATATATATTTTAAATCCCTGTCGTGCACCGCAATTGCACTTCTGGTATGAGAAATTATATAATCCATCAAATCCTGGGAGTGAATAAGTTGTTCTTCCATGCGTTTACGATTGGATTCTGATTGCTCTAATTTCTGAATCTTTTTTTCTAATTCTTCATAGGTGGGTCTTTCAGTCATTTGAATCCCCTTTTTATGTCGAAATGAACAGTGGAATAGCCCATATGCACATTCCCCAAACCATAAAATTGCAGGAAGGCATTTGAACTTATAGTCTATTCAGATAGATGACTGTACAATAATTTATTACCCAACGCAATTTCAATTCCATCCTATATTTTTTCTGCAAATTGGGATTAATAGAAAGTTGAAGATACCCGCCATTGCACTTTAAACTTTTTGTAAAAAAAGCTTCTTGACTTTAAATGAATGATCATTTATTTTAGATCCATGAGAACTAAAGATGACATAAAACAGGATGCCTTGTTCGAGGCCACGGTAAAACTGGTGAATGAAATCGGATTTGCGGCAAGCTCTGTGTCCAAAATAGCAAAGGAGGCCGGGATATCTCCTGCCACCATCTATATCTATCACAAAAACAAGGAAGACCTTCTGGTCTCAACCTATATTGAAATCAAACGGAATATGGGCAAATCAGTGCAGGAAAATTTTGACGACAGCCTGCCCATAAGGGATATAATAAGAAATATCTGGGTTAAAATATTTTCATATGTGTCAAATCATCCGGCCTATTTCCAGTATGCCGAACAATTTTCAAATTCACCTTATAACTCCCTGGTGAACAAACAGGAGATTGAAGGCTATTTTGCCCCCATGATCCAGGTTATCCTGAAGGGAGTTGAACAAAAAATCATTAAAAATGTTAATTTTGATATTTTAACCGCATTTATCTTTTACCCCATCATGGCACTTTCCAATCCACGGATATGCCAAAATTTTGAGATGAGCGATGAAAATATTGAAACCGCATTTACCCTGGCCTGGGATGCCATAAAATTTTAAAAAAATTTATAACTTAAATAAATGAACATTCATTTTATACCGAGACTGCACAATGAAATTACAACCAATAATTATTTTATGTTTAGGAGTTACACTGATGCTGTATTCCACATCTTCTGCTCCGGCTGTGGGCACGATATCAAAACAAGAGAAAATAGAAAATTCACTCCGGTTTAAAAACGGAAAATTTACAGGAGGGTCAGATGCGCTGACCATGACCTTTAAAGATTATTTCTCCTCCACCTGGCGATTTCTTTTTGAAAAAAATGACCGGACACCAAATATGGATTTACCGGTTAGGCCGGTTGATTTGTCACATTTTAAGGATAAGGGCAGCCATCAATTGAACAGCACCTGGCTGGGTCATTCCTCTTTAATGATCAATATAAGCGGGTATAGGATTTTAACGGACCCGGTATTTGAAAAAAAAGTATCCCTTGTCGGCCCGACCCGGTTTAACGGAGAACTGCCTTTGGATACAAAAAAGCTTCCTGATATTGATCTGGTAATTATCTCCCATGATCACTATGACCATTTGAATAAATATTCCATAAAGCTGTTAAAAAACATCACAAAAAAATTTGTCACTCCCCTGGGAGTTGGGAAACACCTGTCCTCCTGGGGCATACCCGATGACAAAATCATAGAGCTTACCTGGTGGGATACCTATGATTTTGATGAACACCTTAAGATCACAGCCACCCCTGCCCAGCATTTCTCCGGCCGGGGCCTGGGGGATCGAAACAAAACCCTTTGGGCATCCTGGGTCATTAGCTCCCCTGACCACAACATCTTTTTCAGCGGCGATTCCGGTTATTTTGACGGATTTAAAACCATAGGCGATGCCTTTGGCCCCTTTGATATTACCTTTATTGAATGCGGAGCCTATAACGAACTCTGGCATAAGGTTCACATGTTTCCCGAAGAGACTGTAAAGGCCCATTTGGATCTTAAAGGGAAACTTTTGCACCCCATTCACTGGGGAACATTTAACCTGGCCCTGCATCCCTGGTATGAACCCATGGAGCGGCTGGCAGCGGCAGCCCGGTCAAACCAGATACCCATTGCAACCCCAATGGTAGGTGAAACCATCACCCTAAACGCCAAAACCCTAAACTCCCTTTGGTGGAGACATGGCCTGGTCTTCTAAAACGGAATCGGGTAAAAACACTTCCATTACCCCAAAAGCTCTGGTACTCTTTCATACATCGCTAAACTAAAAGGAAAAAGTCATGATAGAAATGCTGGATATCGGACTTGAAAATGTAGTGGCATATCGCCTGGAAGGAAAGATTACAGAAGAGGAAATGGCATCTGTGATGACCCTGTTCAGGGAAAAAATCCAAAAGGGAGAAAAAATAAACATCTACCAGGAAATTGTGAGTATAGGCGGTGTTGAAATGGATGCAATGGTTGAAAAATTCAAATTCTTCCTGGATGCAGGGCTCTCCCATTTTGACAAAATCGCTGTGATTTCCTCAAAAAAATGGATACCAAGGCTGATCAATATTGAAGATAAGCTGTTTAGAGGGATTAATATGAAGGGTTTTTCAACAGAAAACAAAGATAAGGCCATTGCATTTTTAAAAAAATAAGTACAGTGCACTGCTCCCGGCAAATGGGCTCTTCATTTTTACTGGGACTGTCTTTTTACTATAATTTTTGACCCTGGAATGAATCCCGTTTTTCAAGGGTGTGCTGAATCATATTAAAGGTTTCCCTGTACCGGCCTGCCCAGGCAGGGGCCCTGAGTTCTTCTCCATGGGGATCGCCTGTGATGCGCTGGATGATGATCTCTTTGGGAAGCCGTTCTAAAAAGTCGCAGACCATATCCACATATTCCTGCTGTTCCATGCAGGTGTATTCCCCCCTTTGCCACATCCTGTCAAGGGGGGTGTCCTTGATCACATAGAGCAGGTGAATTTTCACCCCATTGATCCCCATATCGGAAATGACCCTTGCGCTTTCCAGCATCATGGCCCTGTCCTCGCCGGGCAGCCCTAAAATCATATGGGTACAGATGTTGATCCCACGGTCCCGGGTCATGTCCACGGCCCTGGCAAAATCCTTAAAATCATGACCCCGGTTGATCAGGGACAAGGAGGTATCATGGACCGACTGAAGTCCGTATTCCAGCCAGACCAGATAATTTTTTGTATAGGATTGGATAAGGGCAATTTTTTCTTCATCCACACAATCGGGCCGGGTGCCGATGGCCATACCCACCATCCCCTCACAGGCAAGGGCCTCATCATACAACTTCTTCATGTTGGCGCAGGTGGTATAGGTATTGGTATAGGATTGAAAATAGGCAAGAAATTTTTTGGCCTTGTATTTTTTAATCATACCGATCTTGCCTGTTTCAATCTGTTCTGTGATGGAAAGGCCACGGGCAAATGCTCCGGACCCTGATCCTTTGGAGTTGCAATAAATGCACCCGCCTTTGGAGATCACCCCATCCCGGTTAGGACAGGACAGACCTGCATCCACGGTGATCTTCTGCACCCGCATTCCAAATATTTTTCTTAAATATCCATTATAGTCTGAATATCGCTTTTCTTTATCCATCTCTTGTCTATTTCCTGTTGTCCTGTTCCTATTATCGGTTCCTATTGGCCTGTTCCTATTGTCCGGTTCCTGTAAAAGGCCAAAATTCTTTTTTGGGAGTTGTATCACCATCCCCGGGACAAATCAAAGATAGAATATACATTGGATTTTGATTTCAATACAATGCCAGTCCTTGTGGGCAGATCAATACTGATAAAATTTTGTTTGCCAAAGCATCTTGACCAAATTCATAAGCAATCATATATTAGTAGGTTATGAATTTTTATAAAAATACCTATGATATTATTGTAATCGGTGCCGGCCATGCCGGTTGCGAGGCTGCCCTTGCTGCTTCAAGGATGGGTTGCTCCACCCTTTTGCTGACCATTGACATGGATAAAATTGCTGCCATGCCCTGCAGCCCTTCCATCGGCGGCATGGCTAAGGGGCAGCTGGTAAAGGAGATTGATGCCCTGGGAGGGCAAATGGCCAAAGTATCGGATTTCTCAGCCATCCAGTACCGGACCCTGAATACCCGGAAAGGCCCTGCGGTTCATTCCACCAGGACCCAGAACGACAAGGCCATGTATTCACGGCATATGAAAACCCTGCTTGAAAAAACCCCGAACCTTGACCTGAAGCAAGCCATGGTAGAAACCCTTATAATGGAAGACAACCAGGTAAAGGGTATAATTGACCAGACCGGATTTGAATACATTGCCACGGCTGTGATCCTGGCCACGGGAACCTTTTTGCGGGGCACTGTTCATATAGGTTCGACCCAAATCCAGGCTGGCCGGGCCGGTGAATTTGCCTCGGTCGGCCTGGCCCAAAGCCTTGCCCAAATCGGCCTTAACATGGGCCGGATGAAAACAGGTACTCCGCCGAGACTCCATGCTGACAGCATTGATTTTTCCCAATTTAATATCCACGGGTCAGACAGTATTCCCAAACCCTTTTCTTTTTCCACCAGAAAAATCACCAATCCCATGCTGCCAAGTTTTATGGGGGAAACCAATACTGCCACCCATGAGATCATCCGGCAAAACCTGAAATATTCAGCCCTCTACGGTGGGCATATCAAGGGACAATCCGCCAGGTATTGTCCCTCATTCGAAGACAAAATCGTTAAATTCCCGGACAGGGACAGCCACCATGTCATCCTGGAATATGAAGGGATTGAGTCCAAGGAGATCTATGCCTCGGGCCTTGGCAACAGCATGCCCCTTGAAATCCAGTACAAGATTGTAAGATCGGTGCGGGGACTAGAACAGGCCCAGATCATGCGGCCTGCCTATGCCATTGAATATGACTATGTAAATCCCTTAGAACTCACCCCGGGCCTGGAAGTAAAAAAAATGAAGGGCCTATTTTTAGCCGGCCAGATCAACGGAACCTCGGGTTATGAAGAGGCAGGTGCCCAAGGGTTATGGGCTGGTGCCAATGCAGCCTGTATGGTCCAGAA
>DAOWDR010000432.1 GCA_030638935.1 Desulfobacteraceae bacterium
AAGCGACCATTTACAGGGATAGCCTTGGGTCTTTTTTGAATTCAGGATGACCATGACTTCACGTTATAGGGCTCGCCCACCCCTCAACACTGAAACCCACACTACTTTTTCCAGTCCTCCCTGTTTTGAAATCACAGCTGGTGAGCAAACATAAGTGCGCGCATTATTTTTGAATTTTTCAAGTTAAGATGGGTGGGTACACCGAAATACTTCTTACTATTTATTAAATCAAACTGAACTTACTATTTTACGAAAATTTATGTGCCCTTTAGTATGGCATCAATTCTAAAAAATTCCCTAATTTCAGTTTGGAATACTTAAAAAAAAAACGGAGACCAGATGTGTTTCCCCCCCGTTCATGCTTTCTTCATGATGGCAATCTATAATACCCCTACTGCATCGACAATACCTTGTAGGTCTTGTCACAATATGAGCACCGGTTGATTATAAATAGGAGGGGATATTATGAACAAAAAATGGATTGTTATTATTGGAGTCAGTATTTTGGTGATCAGTTGTGTCATTGTCGGGGCAAGTTTTGCAGAATTTAATGACAGCGATGTTTTCAATGGGAGCATCAAAATTGGAACTTAGGTTGAAGCAGACTTCCCCGATATGGCAGGAATCGCTCAAAATCAGGTTATTGAAAGTGCTCTGGCAGATGTTCAGGGTCAGGTGTTGGGTGTCAAACTTGAAAATGAGAACAGTTTTCTGGTCTACGGCATTGAGATAGTCACAGCCGAGAGATCCATCATGGAAGTGAAGGTGGATGCCGGTTCCGGGAAAGTATTGGCCATGGAACGGGACAAAGTGGATAACGAAGATAATAAATCCGGTGAACCTGACAACGACCTGGTCCACAAAGACTAATTTATTCAGCTACAGGGGCTGTTAGCACCTGCATTTTATTGATGGATGTAAAGAAGGTATGCTCCAACCCCTTTCAAATGAAAAGGAGTTTAATATGTTTCATCAGTTTGTTACCTGGCTTTCCACCACTGTCGGCCAGTGGGGATATCCGGGTATTGTACTGCTCATGGCTCTAGAATCTTCATTTTTCCCCTTCCCCAGCGAGGTGGTAATTCCTCCTGCAGCCTATCTTGCTGCAGGAGGCAAAATGAACATCGGGATGGTGATTCTTTGCGGAGTCCTGGGAAGCCTTGTGGGATCAATTTTAAATTATTGGCTTGCCTTTAAATTCGGCAGGCCTTTTTTCGAAAGATATGGGCGGTATCTGTTATTGAGCCCGAGATCGTTGGAAAGAGCAGATCAATTTTTTGAGCGCTACGGACAGATCAGCACCTTTGTGGGCCGCCTGCTACCGGTAATCCGCCAGTATATTTCACTGCCGGCGGGTCTTGCCCGGATGAACGTTTTTGCTTTTTGTGCCGCCACTATTCTCGGTGCAGGAATATGGGTGCTGGTACTGGCGGCCATGGGATACTGGTTCGGCCGCAATGAGCAATTGGTTATTCAGAACCTGCACTGGATTACCCTGGCCCTGGGAATCGGGTTCGGGATTCTGGCAATCGTTTACTGGCGTAGGTACAAAAAACGCCTGTCAAGTGAACGGCAGTGGGAGAAGAAATGATGGCAATGGATATGAATGTGAAAATTTTTCAGTGGATCTACGACAGTGCGGGACCCCGCCCTTTTGTGGATGGATTTGCTGTTTTTTTTGCTGAAGGCGGTCCCTGGATTCTGGCAGTTTTATTTGTCGGGTTGTGGTTTTTTGTGGATAAAAATAAAAAAACCATTTTGCTGGAAGCGACCCAGGCGGCAATTATCGGCCTGATTGTCAACCAGTTGATCGGGTTTTTCTATTTCCACCCACGACCTTATATGGTTGGACTCTGCACACCGCTTTTGGCGCATGCCCCGGAAACATCCTTTCCCAGTGATCATGCCACGTTGATGTTTGGTGCTGCATTTTATCTGCTCATGGGCGGGCGCTGGGTTGCCTGCGGTATTCCACTCCTGGTCGTTGCAGCCCTGACTGCCTGGGGTCGGATTTACAGTGGAATTCATTTTCCCTTTGATATGGCAGGAAGTCTTGGTGTTGGAGTGGTGAGTGCAGGAATGATGCATTCATTTTCTGGACGGCTTTTACCGGTAAATGAGAAATTGATTCGGATCATCGGTCAAACACTGGGTGTAGTCATAAAAAGAGGACAAAAAGGGTGAGGGTTAGATAAAATAACCGGAAAATACCATAAATGAATTATATGTATTATATCAATACTCTGCTGGATGCTGTCACCCAGCATCCATCCCTTGCCTATGGGGCAATTTTTCTGATTTCCCTTTCCGAATCACTGGCTCTGGTTGGTTTGATTGTTCCCGGCACGGTGATCATGTTCGGTATTGGCGCGGTAGTGTCAACAGGCAGTCTGGACCTTAAAATAGTGCTGGCAATGGCTGCACTGGGTGCTATTGCCGGAGACGGTATCAGTTATTGGATAGGTCATCATTATAAGGAACAGTTGCGCCAGTTCTGGCCGTTTTCCCGTTATTCAGGTATGCTGGAGAAAGGAGAGATTTTTTTCAACCGTCGTGGCGGAACAAGTGTACTGTTCGGCCGTTTTGTCGGGCCGGTGCGCCCGGTTATACCAGTTGTTGCTGGTATGCTGGATATGGGGCCATTGCATTTTTTTATGGTCAATGTGCTCTCCGCTATTGGCTGGGCCCTGGTCTATATCCTGCCCGGAGTTTTCTTTGGCACATCCCTGGCCGTGGCCGGGGCGGTCAGCACCCGGCTGGCCATTCTTGTTTTCATCCTCCTTGCAGCGGTCTGGGGATTTGTATGGGTTGGCCGCAGCCTGTTGTTGCGGGTGGGTCGTCAGG
>DAOWDR010000248.1 GCA_030638935.1 Desulfobacteraceae bacterium
CATACTTGAATGGTAACACGCCTTGTGACATACTCTGTTTCACCCCGTTGATGATAGGTTTTTGGTTGCACAAACACTCTATCTGCTTGATTCATCAAGCGCAACGGGGTTTCCTATTTTTTTTGGTGGTGGATTGGGGATTAAGGATGGGGGTATGGTTTATAAAGTGGTATTGGATGGCCTTGGGTTCCAAGGCATTGGAATAGTTTTGGGTCATTTTTTCCGCTATTTTAAGGGCCTGTTCCAGGCTGACCTTTTGGGCGTCCACAGCCCTGGACCAGGTAAGGCTGGTCACAAGGTCGGTTATTGTCCCGTCGCCATTGTCCAGAAAGGCGGGGGCATTGCCTTGATACTGGGCATCCTGGCCAAAAAAGGGACTGCCCGGCTTGGGGCAGGGAACCACGCTTTGGGCATTGTAGCACAGGGTCTGTCCTGTATCCACAATGGGGTAGGAGTCTATCTTTTTTCCGGCATTTGCATTGGTGCAAATCAGGGATAGGGCAAGGGACAACAGTATTTTTTTTAAATATGTCATGGTAATCATTTTCCTTTTCAATATACCGGATAAATATATCCGGTGTCTGGGTTAGGGCAATGGTTTTGTATATGTTCCCGATCTGGATTTTCCTGCCCGGTTCTTTAACGATCTCTTCTATCCTATCAAAACTTTGTGGAGAAAATATGTGGAAATCATGTAAAAATTGCGGGCAATTTAAAAAAGAACAAAACAGTCTTCTTCCGGAAAAATCCGTGACCCAGTCGGTTATAGACTTGGAGAAAAGTTTAATTACAATGAGGATTTGCCTATTTGTTTTGAATGGAATTTAAGAATCCCATTTTTTTATAAAAGGCCGGCAGTCTTTGCTTATTATAAGAAGGACATTCGTCTAAGATTTCCAGGGTTGCCTGCTTTTTTAAGGGCCATTCACCAGACTTTTTTGAAAAGACAGCATCGTTGCTGATATTGGCATAGCATTTTGGGCCTGGGATGCAAAAATGCTTACAGGTTTCCTCCCAGACCTCTTGAATTGGTCTTTCAAGAATGTTGCCAAATGACAGCATCGCAAAATCACAGGGGCAGACATTTCCCTGGGAATCTATAAACATATAGTTAAAACCGGCTCCGCACCCATAGTATTGTTCACTTTCAAAAAAATCATAGGCAAAGACCCCGGGATACCCTTTGGTTTTAGTACATTTTTTTTGGATTTCAAAAATTGTTTTGATATTTTCAGGTGACAACCTCTCTTCAGGTCTGCTGGTAAGTTTTCCGCTCAGGATCGGAGAGGTCAGCCTCATATCATTAATTCCAATATCCTTGAAAAAATCTATCACCTTAAATATTTCTTCCCGATCACTGACAAGGGGTTTATCCGGTACAAAGGAAACAGCCACATAAAAGCCTTCATCTTGAAATAATTTTATGGCGTTTAAGGCATCATTAAAAATCCCCTCTTTTCGGCGTCCCTTGTCATGGATCTCCGCCCTGTAATGATCAAGGCTGATAACAGGAATTTCCAACCCTGCTTTTTTAAGATTTTTCACTCTTTTTTTGGTTAGTTTGTATCCTGTTGTGAACATGATCGCCATGGACCTTTTATCAATGGCTGCAATTATATCTTCAAGATCCTCCCGCAAAAGCGGTTCTCCTCCGGTAAGTCCAATCACGCTTGTTCCCAAGTCCTGAACATCAAAAATAGCTTTTTTGAGCTGATCAAATGACAGCATATCTTTTTTGGAACGATCTGAAAATGAGCAATGCCAGCAGTTACAGGGACATTGGGGGGTGATTGCAAAATTTGTTACAACAGGCATGGGTTTTCCTGAAGTTATTGAAACAACACCTTTGAGAAAACGGTCATAGGCCAGGGAGGGAAAATAGGGTGTAAATGTATTGGTGTATATTTTATCCTTGATTTTGGTAAGTTTACTTTCTTTTGAGACATAATTCATGGCAAGTTTTTGCCTGATGGATAGTTTTCTAAGTTCCTTATTCAACCCCATTTTTAATGTTGTCAAAATTTTTTGGAATCCGTATAATTGTGTCCCATTATGTTTTCGCATTGTTATCCTTAGTTTTCAGGTCTTTTGTAATATTACAATCTGGCTTAAAAATTTCAACTTAAAGCGTACTATAGACAAAGACAGACTAAAAAAATATAAAGAGAGTATCTATTAACCAATACGAGGTCAGCGAAATGGGAAAACAGCAGATAATAATAACCCAGTTATTCAATGCGCCTGTTGAAACTATTTTCAGCATCTTAACAGACCATGAAGAGTTTGGTCGCACAATTAATGCAAAAATAAAACGGGTGATTGACAGCAGGGGCGAAAATAAAAATGGTCTTGGGTCGGTCAGGCGGATCCATGCATTTCCAGCTCCTGCCTTTGAAGAATCAGTAGTCAGATTCGAACCAAATCAACTGATGGAGTATAAGGTCACCAAAGGAAGCCCCATAAAAAATCATTGGGGGAGAATGGAATTTACAGATGACCATGGTAAAACCAGGCTTAATTATATTATTGATTTTGAACCGAAACTGCCTTTTTTCTTCCTAGGTTCTATTATAAAAAAAGCCATTGAAAATCCCATGCGAAAAGGGTTGGAAAGGTTGGCTGGCCATTACGATTTATAGATTTTTCTACAAATTTTTAAAAATACAAGGGGGCAGAGAATCTCTCTGCCCCTTTGCTTAACTTCTATATTCGATATCAGTCTTGATTAGAAATCAAGAGTTTTTTGCAGATCGTCAATGGTAAAATCCCAGGTGGTTTTGTGGGGTGGAAATTCTTCTGTGAAAAATTCAGGGAGCTGGTCATCCACCTTGGTAAACCCTGCTTTTTTGTTAAATTCTTTTTCATTTCTGAGGATGGATTTACCCAGCTCGATAATATCATCCGGGGTCAACTCGAGGCCATACTGGGCATTGAGCATTTTGGCAACCGTGGGAAGCCCGTCTTCATTGTCCAGAACGGCAAAGGCCACAAAGAGGCAAAGACCTGCTGCATCAATGGCTGCCGTGGCAACCTGCAGACCCTGGGAAAGTTCCACATTTCCCCCTTTTTTAAGGGGATCAATGGTGCCGCCTACCCCCAGAATATTGGCGGTAACCCCGTATCCGGCGGTGTGGTCTGCACCCATGGGAGTTGTGGCATAGGCCTCTCCCTGGCCCTTGCAGGAACGG
>DAOWDR010000023.1 GCA_030638935.1 Desulfobacteraceae bacterium
AGGATTACCTACAGGGTTGGCATTGAAACCAACTCGTCCTCTGTAAAAGCCAATGCATGGCACCACAGGACAGACGCCCTGTCTTCCATCCCGGTCCTTGTGGCGGTGATTGCCTCCCTGATCAACCCGAAACTTTCCTTTCTGGACCAGGTAGGCGCCATCATTGTGTCGGTATTTATCATTAAAGTGGGCTTGGATATCCTTTTTACAAGTATCAATGAACTTCTGGATGCCGGCATGTCAAAACAGGAGCTTCTGGCCATTGAAGCCACCATCACAGCCATCCCCAATGTGGTGGGTGCCCATAAAATCCGAAGCCGGAAAATAGCCGGCTCCTTTTATATGGACCTCCACCTGGAAGTAGCGGGGTCCATGACGGTTACGGCGGGCCATGGCATATCTGAAACCGTCAAAAATATCCTTCTTAAAAAAAACAACCGGATCATTGATGTTATGGTACATCTTGAGCCGGCACCTTTAAAAAAAACAAGGGAATAAAAAAAGAACCGTGCTTGTCTTAAAATAAAGGCCGTGAAGCTTCTGACATATTCCCGGCCCGGCGGAAAAAATCAATATGCAAAAAGAAAACTGCCATGGGCAATTGAATTGATCCATATTCTGATTACCTTAAAAGAACCTGGGGGCAAAATCAGGAAATGATCAAATGGGAATCAAACAAAAGGCTGACAAAAAGGCATTTAAAAAGCTGACATATCCCCACATGAAACTTTTATATAATGTGGCACTCAAATATACGGGCAATGTGTTTGATGCAGAAGATATTGTCCAGGAAACCTTTATGGTGGCATTTAACAAATTTCATCAGTTAAAGGACCCGTCAAGGTGCAAGCCCTGGCTGCTGAGGATACTGAGAAACAATTTTCTGAAAAACTGCCAGAAAAATAAAAATCAACAGCGGCTGTCTGAAACAGATTATATTGAATTTCTGAAAACCCATATAAAACAAATGGGCACGGAAGAAATTCTTGTGGAAAAATCCGGAATAAATATCCTCAAGACAGCCATTGCCAAACTTCCCGTAAAACACAGGGAAATTTTAACCCTCTACTACATGGATGACATGCTTTACAAGGATATTGCCAAGACCCTTGACATCCCAATGGGAACGGTCATGTCCCGATTGACACGGGCAAGGGAAGGATTGAAAATACGTTTATTAAAACAGGAACCCCAGGCAAAAAAAAAGATATTAAACATTAATTTTAGACGGCAATATCCAAAACATGGAGTGTAAAGAGTTTCATCATTGGCTGAGGACCCGGGACAGCCGCAATAACAAGGATAGCCCGGAAGCTTTGGCCCATAAAGCAAACTGCCCCGACTGCCAAAAGCTTTATGCCATAGATACCAAGGCAGAGCAGGAGATCGCCCTGGCATTTTCAAGCCGGGAAATTTCCTCTAACCTGGCTGATAAGATAGACAAGCGTCTTGGCTTTGAAGTTGCTCCCTCCATTTTCAGTGGGTTTATCTTAAAACCCGGCCGTTTCAAAATTTTTACACACCCTGGGGGCTGGGCTCTGGGTTTTCTTGCCCTTGTTATGATTTTTATAGGTGTTTTTACCCTGGGGCCCCCTTCATTTAAAAATCTGGAACAGATCAGCCAACAGGCTGTTTTGGACCATTTAAAGGGAAACCAAGAAATTTCCTTTGACACCACCACCCTTTCCCAGGCTCTGGAAATGTTTAAAAAAGAACTGGGATTTAATGTATTAATTCCAAATCTGGAGGACCAGGGGTGTTTACTTGTTGGCGCCCGCCTATGCTCCCTGGGAAAATGTAAAGTTGCCTATTTTGTCATTGAAAAACAGGAAAAAAAAGGCTCCCTTTTTATCATGGATATTGACCATCTTGATTTTGAAATTGCCGACAAAAGCCGTTTCTCCACAAATATCAAAGGCTGTGCCGCACAAATATGGAAAGACAACGGTCAAGTCTATGCCATGGTCTTCTGATTTCAAGAAAAACAACCGATCTGGTTGACCCCGCCCTTTTTGTATTGAAATTTTATACTACATTGTGATATATAATCCCCCGAAAAGATATTAATCAATGATTAACAGGGGAAACCAGGTGAAAATAGTCTCCATTGCAACAAGTAAGAAAAAAGGAACCATCAAAAAGTGCATTGACCAGGCAGAGCTTATAGAAAACCACGGCATAAAAGAGGATGCCCATGCCGGAGACTGGCACCGGCAACTGAGTTTTCTGGCTGCCGAAAGCATTGAAAAGGCCGGTACCCTGGAATTTAAACTCAATTTTGGTGATTTTGCCGAAAATATAGCCACCACGGGTATTGACTGGAAATCCCAGAAAATCGGCCAAAGGGTGAGTCTGGGTAAAGATGCCCTGGTCGAAATCACCCAAATAGGGAAAGAATGCCATAAGAAATGTGCCATCTATTACCGCACAGGGGATTGCATTATGCCCAAAGAAGGTGTATTTGCAAAGATCCTAAAAGGGGGCACCATCAAAGTCGGCGATGAAATTACACTGGTTGACTGATTTTAGGCAAGCTTAAACATTTCAAAGAAGGGCAATACAATGGGTTATAAAATTCAATTAAAGGACGCCAAAAAAGGCTATACCTATGATCAGGACAAAATCATGTCTCCAGAGGAGACAGTCAGACGCTTCAAAGAAAAAACAGCCGACCTGGATCTGGATATTTTAAGTCAGACCAGGAGGATAGATAACGGCAGGCTGGACATACCGGTGTTTTTCTCTGAATGCGGGGAAGATGCCCAACGGGTGACCGGAACCAACAAGCAGATGGGCAAGGGCGGGACTCCGGAACAATCCGAGGCCAGTGCCGTCATGGAACTTGCAGAACGGTTCAGCTTTTTCTCCTTTGTAAACAGACAAGAAAACTTTATTTACGCCACTCCTGCTGAAATAGGGGGCAAGGGACTTGCTTTTTCCCAGATCATCAAATCCGTCCATGATACAGAAAGCGATGCCCTCAAGGTCAAGCCCATTTTTGATCAATTACCCCTCCAGTGGACAAAGGGGTATAATCTGACCCGGCAAGAAGAGGTCCTCATCCCCTTTAACTGGTTTTACATGATCAATGAGTTCAACGGCCCCAGTGCGGGCAATTGCACTGAAGAAGCACTGAGCCAGGGAATATGCGAGTTGGTGGAACGCCACACCTCCTCCATTGTCAGCCATGAAAACCGCAAAGTTCCAGGCATACGCCTGGAGAGTTTTACCGATCCCCTTGTAAAAGAACTGCTGGAAAAATACAAAGCACGGGGAATACAAATCCATGCCAGTGATTTTTCCCTGGATACCGGCATCCCCACCATTGGCGTTCTGGCCTGGGATCCCGCCACTTTCCCTGATATGAGCGAAATCGTCTGGACAGCCGGCACCTCTCCAGACCCCCAGAAGGCCATGGGACGCGCACTGACAGAAACCGCCCAGCTGGCAGGCGATTTTAATACAGGGTCCAATTATATAGCCTCGGGCCTGCCCAAATTTACAAATATTGAGGATGCAGGTTTTATCACGGATCCAGCGACCATGGTGGACATGGAAGATCTGCCCAACCTTTCCTGCGACAATATCCGGGTTGAAGTGGAAAACCTGCTCAAAACCCTGGCAGATAAAAATTTTGATATCCTGGCAATTGATACCATGCATGAAGGGCTTGGAGTCCCTGCCTTTTATGCCATCATGCCCGGCGCCCATTTCAGGGAGAGGGCGGTTGCCGCCAGTGTGGGCATGTTCTCGGCCAGGCTGATCACCGAAAGCTATGACCCGGTACAGGCCCTGCCCCGGCTGGATGAACTTGAAAATGCGCTGCCTGGCCAGTATTACACCAGCTTTTATAAGGGCCTTATGTTCAATGCACTTTATGAGCATGGGGATGCATTGACAGAATTTGAAACAGCCCTGCAACGAAATCCTGTACGCCTGAACATGCCGGATATCTATTCCCACATGGGAACCTGCCTCAAGGATCTCGGGCAATATGAAAGCTCCCTTTCCTCCTGTGAAAAAGGCCTGGCCATTGACGACCAGCGCCCGGATATGTTCAACACCATGGGGGTATGTTGTTTCATGACAAAAAAATATAAAAAGGCCATTGACCATTTTGAAAATGCCCTGGAGGTTGACCCTTCCCTGGCCATTAATTATGCCAATATAGGATCAAGCTTTCGGGAGTTGGGCGATATCAAACTGGCCATTAAATATTATGAAATGGCCCTTAAAATAGATCCCTCCATCACCTTTGCCAGGGAAAACATTGCCAAACTAAAATAAGCTCTAAAATAGTCCCTAACCGTATAAACAGATAATCATGCTGCCCGTGATCATGATAATAGCCCCAAAAAGCCCGGGCCTCCGGGCTTTTTCCTTTAGAATCACAACTCCGATACCCATGGAAAACAAGACGGCCAGACGCCTTACCGAAGAGACATAGGCCACGGGCCCCATGCTAATGGCCATATAATAGCTCAATACGGCAAATGTGGAGAAGAATGCCGGCCACATGGTTTTTCTGATTTTATAAAAGGAAAAAGCCGATTTCTCAGCCTTCATGGCAAAGGGAAATATAAACAGGGAGATCAGGCCGATTTCACAGGCCCCCCAGAACAAAGGGTTTGTCTGTTGTATCCCGATTTTATGGAAACTGGAACTCACCCCCCAGATGCAGGCTGTTACCAGCATCATCAGGGTGCTTTTATTTTTAACAATGCTTTTTATGGGGGAAAAAACCCCATCCCACTTTTGTATATTCAAAACATAAGAACCAGTCACTACCACCAACACCCCTGCAATTCCCGGAAAAGATAGATTTTCCTGGACCAGTACAGGGGTTACAAACAATTGCACCACAGGAATAAAACATAGCATGGGAATGGTCTTTGACAGATCTCCGTGTTTAATGGCAGCCAGGTAAAGAAGGGTGGCAACGGCATCCAAGACAGCGGCCAATACCAGAATCTTTAAAAATGCCACTGTGACAGGAACTGCCCTGGAAAACAGAATAGTAAGTCCAAGGATGATCAAAAACATAAAAAAATTTAAGCCCCAGCTCATATAGGCGGAAGAAAGCTCCCTGCCCTCTTTTTTCACGCTCAATTCCCTCAGGCTCAGGGTAACGCTGGAAATCAGTGTCAAAACAAACCAGTTCATCATTGTTTCTGTGTATCATCCAAAGGTCTTAAATGAAACCTTTGATTGACGAAGAACCGCTTATCTGTCAATATTTGGCCGGTTAAAAGCTTACAAAAAAATCCCCATAACCAGGAGAAAAATGGACTTTATCCTGAATATTTTTACCCGTATATTTGATCCGCTACGGCAATTCTGGCAAAAAGAAGCCACCCACAAAAGTGTATCCGGGATGCTGGTGCTTATCTTTCTTTTGGCCCTTGGGGCCATTGAACTAAACCGCCAGGGACTGTTACCAGGCTACTTCGGGGATTCAATTCCCAAGAGCCATTACATGGCCATCAACCTGGCCTTTACCCTGGTGTTGATTCTGGAAGTTTTGAGCATGATATTCACCCTGCCGGGCTCCCTGTCCCGGGCCCTGGGCAAACAGTTTGAAATCCTTGCCCTGATATTTTTAAGAAATGCCTTCAAGGAGTTGGCTGTCCTGCCCGAACCCATCTCCCTAAGTCACCACCATGAGGTCCTCTGGCACATCCTCTCCTACGGATTTGGCGCTGTTGCCATTTTTGCCCTGTTGGGAATATATGCAGGAATGCTCAAAAAATTAGATGAAACCCTGGCCTCGGGCCCTTCTCTGAAACGGTTCATTGCAGCCAAGAAAGCTGTTGCCCTGGTCATGCTGGCAATCTTTTGCGGCATGGGCCTTTATAATGTGCAACTCTTTTTTTCAGGAAAACCTGTGTTTCACTTTTTTCAATACTTTTACACCGTTTTGATCTTTTCCGATATATTGCTGGTGCTCATTGCCCAGTCCTTTCTACCGGAATTTCCAGCGGTTTTCAGGAACTCAGGATATGCCCTGGCCACATTGCTGATCCGGCTCTCCCTTACGGCCCCTGCCTATTATAATGTGTTGATAGGCCTTTCCTC
>DAOWDR010000345.1 GCA_030638935.1 Desulfobacteraceae bacterium
CAGAGACCAATATCCGTTCAGCCTTTCGACTCCCTGTGAGCCGCAAATACATAATTAAAGCAAAATTACCATACAGGCACATAGATTATTACACACCCCACGACTTTAGCATCAGGGACATATCTTTTACAGGAATGGGGCTGACTATCTCCAAAAAGAAAGCATCGGCATCCAACCCCTTGAGCGAGCTCAATACAGCAGAGTTTATTGCCCTGGGAATCAGCCTTATAGAAGAAGGCGAAGAAAAGCCGGTTGGAACCTTTCCCTTAAAAGCCGAAATTGTAAGGGTGAATAAAAACTATTCAAATTCACATATTCTAGTTGGCCTAAAAATAATAGACATGACCCGGCAGAATGAGACACTGTTAAACCAATTCATCCACAACGCACAAATTGATGAGTTAAAACGACTCAATATTTTAAAAAGATAATTTTTCCATATAAATTTTCAACCAGGCAAGAATCTCCTCCTGGAGTGGGGTTAACTCTTTTTCTTTTTCCTGAATCTCCCTTAAGTCAAGCATTCCCTGCACAACCCCATACTTCACATCGTTTCGATATCCGAGTATATTATCCTCGGGCAATTGCGATGACAAGCGCCTCAAATGATCTGTATACTCCCGGGTTTTACCAATTAAAGAAAGACCATCAAAATTTCTTAGTAAAATCCGCTTTGCCATTGCCCTTACCCGCCTATTTTCAAACGTCTCACAAACGATTGCTTTCTTAGTATCCTTAGAACTGTGAAACCGGTTAATTTCCTTTTTTTCGGAATGGGAAAAAAAACCGGACTGGTATAATGTCGCATCCAGGTCAATCTCTGGTATCAAAGGATATTTATATTCCAGATGGTGTTGAATTGTTTTTAAAAACAGGTCTGGATATAATTGAATTTTTTCTATATTTTGGCCTAATATCTTTTGTGCCTTTGTGGTAATTCTGGCCTGGAACCTGTCCAGGAAAGGCAGAACAATCAATTGATCTCCGGGCCGTTTCCTGATTACGAACAGATCAAAGATATCGGCATTTTCGTTCTTTTCAAACACCTCTTCCAAATCCAGGCGAATCCAGAGGCTTTGATTCTTATATGGTACAGATTCACCAATATGAATCACCGGGGCCACATAGTTATTTTTTGGCCCGAATGATGCTGACACCATGAGACAGATACGAAAATCTGTGTTTCCAATCCGGCATTCCTTTTTTATTGTGTTTATTCTTAAGGTATCTTTGGTTTTGTTAAAAAAAGCCAAGGCATAATCCCAGACATCTTTCTGTTGGGAAAAAATTTTGGCCAGTTCAATCACAGCCTCAACATCATTCATGGCTTCGTGGGCCCGACCAGATGTTATAAACTCATTTTTTTGACTGAGAAGTTCCAGCTTCAAACTGGTAAAACCATCCCCACGATGGGGCCATTGTAACACATGGTCACAAAAAGCCTTAAATAGAGCTGTCACCGGAAGCATATCCATCCTGGAACATTGGTTTGCATATTGGTGGGCATAGGGGTCCAGCAGGTTCCTGTAAAAAATAAATCTTAAAAATTCGTCATCAAATCCCAGGGAATTGTATCCAAAACTAATGGTGCCGGGGGTGTTAAAAAGTTTGTGAATCTGGAGGGCTGCCTGGTACTCTGTAACACCGCATTCCAACTCTTTTTCGGTCAGGCAATGGGTAATAAAAGCATGGGGGGAAGGGACAATGTCATGGCGAAGTTTAATTGTGATCAATTCCCGGGAAATCTCATTCAGGAAAAGATCTGTCCTGATGCCGGCAAAGGTCAATATTTGATCAAATGCCGGACTCAACCCCGAGGTTTCAACATCATAAAAAAGGTAGGTTTTCATTTTTATCTTCTTTTATCCGAAACCCAAAAAAGGGAGAAACAAAATTTTTGTTTCTCCCTTTTTTGATATTTTAAAGAATGTATAAAAAAGACTATCTTTTTGAGAACTGAAAGCTTGCTCTTGCGCCTTTTTTACCATATTTTTTACGCTCTTTCTTCCTTGCATCCCTTGTGAGGAAACCAGCACTTTTCAGAACGGCTCTCAATTCAGGATCTACAAGGACAAGGGCTTTTGACACGCCATGACGAATAGCACCGGCCTGACCGGTCTGTCCTCCACCCATCACGGTGACTTTAATATCAAAGGTATCACTATTATCCGTCAGTACCAGGGGTGAAACAAGTGCTTTTCGATTGACACTGATATCGAAATACTCATCCATCTCTCTATTATTGACAACAACCTTACCTGTACCAGGCGCCAGCCATACTTTGGCCACAGAATCTTTTCGTTTGCCTGTTGCGTAAAATACGTTTCCACTTTCCATTGATATTATCGCGTCCTTTATATCTTAAATTTCAATCGGTTCAGGCTTCTGGGCAGCGTGGGGATGCTGATCACCTGCATAAACAAATAATTTTTTACAAAGCTTTCTTCCAAGCCTGTTCTTAGGTAGCATCCCCCGCACTGCTTTCTTAAGTACTTCTCCCGGCTTTTTCTCAAACAACTCTTTTGCCGTAGCCGATTTTATACTACCAATGTATCCTGAATGACGATAGTATGTTTTCTGATCCAGTTTATTACCGGTCAGGCGGACCTTATCCGCATTAATCACTACAACCCAGTCGCCCATATCCACATGGGGAGTAAAAAGGGGGTTATGCTTTCCGCGAATCCTGTAAGCTATCTGGGAGGCTAACCTTCCAAGGACCAGATCCTTTGCATCAATTACGCACCAATTCTCTTTGTTATCTGATCTTTTTGCACTATACGTATACTTTTTCAATGTTTCTCGCTCCTCTTCATAAACACAATCCGCAATATTTATAGAAATTTTGTGCCAATGTCAAGCAGATTTTATAATTCTATTCGTTTTTCCTTTTTAAGCCCTGCCACAAAAGAAGCACTCTCTTTTCCAGGGGAGAGCCGGCTGGATGTCTTGCAGGAAACATCAGCATTCAAAATGCCTCCGTTTTCAACAATTAGATCCTGGCATTCCACTTTCCCGGCACAGGTACCGGTGGCAAGTATTATTAATTCTTTGGATGCAGATACCTCTCCCTGGAAATTACCCCCAATGGTTAGGCTGGATACCTTTGTTGCGCTGGAGTTAACAATTCCGTCTTCTGCGATAATGACAACATCACCGTCAATGGTCCCGGTTACCTG
>DAOWDR010000407.1 GCA_030638935.1 Desulfobacteraceae bacterium
CGGCAGGGGGGCGGGTAAGGCCATCGCCTCATTCTCCCAGGACATTCATGTCCTGGTCCGAGGCAAATTAGCTGCTCTGCTCCCTCCATGGGCCCGCAGCCATTTGATACCGGCTCAAACCTTACCCACCCCCCTGCCTCTGTCCCGGTAAATTTAATAATAATGCGGCAAACAATATCAGAAATTTAAAATTTTTATTCTAAATAAAAATCTACACTTTATGTACAATCATTATTGCATTTTTTGACAGGGGATGATTATCTTCAATAAAATTGATTTTATTTTATGCTTTAGAAATAAGACATTTCATTTGCCCTGATATTATAAATTTTGATTATTCTCAGGGCAAATAGACATTTTAATAGATGGTTATTTTGAGGTTTTATGAAAACAATAGGACTTTTAGGCGGTATGAGCTGGGAAAGTACGGTTGGATATTATCGTGGGATTAATGAGGGAGTAAAAAAGGCTCTTGGAGGTTTACACTCGGCGAAAATTGCCATGTACAGTGTTGATTTTGAGCCAATAGAAAAATTGCAGACCAAAGGTGATTGGGATGGCGCCGCTCGATTACTTACTGCGGCTGCTCAAAACGTAGAGGCTGCTGGTGCTGATTTTTTACTTATCTGCACAAATACAATGCACAAGGTTGCTTCCCAGGTAGAAAATTCAATCAAAATCCCGTTGCTTCATATTGCTGATGCAACAGCAGAGGTCCTTGTGCATGAAGGCATTAAAACAGTGGGCTTGCTGGGAACAGCCTTCACAATGGAGCAGGAATTTTACAAAGGCCGGTTAAAGGAAAAATATGGGCTTAATGTTGTGGTTCCAAATAAAGAAGACAGACAAATTGTCCATGGAATAATTTATAAAGAACTTTGTTTTGGGAAAATTAAAGCTGAATCAAAAGCTGAATACCTACGCATCATTGATTTATTGGCAAACCAAGGTGCTGAGGCAGTAATTCTCGGCTGTACTGAAATTGGGATGTTGGTAAATCAGGATGATTCCAAAGTGAAACTAATCGATACCACAGCCATTCATGCAGAAAAGGCTGTCAAGTATGCAATCTAAAATAGTTAGTATTTTTTACCAGACAACATGGCATTGCAAACAGGCAAGGTTCAACAGGATTAACCTTATAAAACAGGAAGATAAGCACCATGGGCGGTTTTTTCGGATGTGCGGCAACCAAGACATGTAATAAGGAACTTTTTTATGGAACCGATTATTTATCCCATTTGGGAACCAAGCGGGGCGGGCTTGCCACGGTGGGAAAGGATGGATTCCAGCGATCCATCCACAGCCTTGAAAATGCTTATTTCAGGTCCAAATTTGAGGCTGATATTGATGGGATGACAGGGCATATGGGGATTGGTGTTATATCTGATACCGATTCTCAACCCATTATTATCCATTCCCATTTGGGAACATTTGCCCTGGTTATGGTTGGAAAGATTGTTAACCTGGCAGAGTTGGCCAATGGGGCATTTGAGCGGAATGTCCATTTTGCGGAAACAAGCCAGGGGGATATCAACCCCACCGAGCTTGTGGCCACCCTGATCTGTGAGGCTCCTTCCTTTGAAGAGGGAATAAAAAATGCCCAGGATAAGATTATGGGTTCCTGCTCCATGCTGGTATTGACAGCGTCGGGAATATTTGCCGCCAGGGACCGTTTGGGCAGAACTCCCATTGTCATTGGGAAACGGGAGAATGCCTTTGCTGCCAGTTCCGAATCCAGTGCCTTTTCCAACCTTGGGTTTGAGGTGGAATACTATCTGGGGCCTGGTGAAATCATATTTATGGCTCCCGAGGGGATGGAGAAGGTTCAGGCACCAGGGGAAAAAATGCAGGTCTGCTCCTTTTTATGGGTTTATTACGGATACCCGGTCTCTTCCTATGAAGGCATCAACACGGAACAGGTCCGCTATAATTGC
The DNA here is from genome assembly GCA_030638935.1 of Desulfobacteraceae bacterium. Taxonomy (GTDB): domain Bacteria; phylum Desulfobacterota; class Desulfobacteria; order Desulfobacterales; family Desulfobacteraceae; genus NBML01. Next base: position 1,938 of record DAOWDR010000407.1, read on the forward strand.
GGGGCGTCCCTGGCCCGGAACGAGACGGAAAAGGCCGATCTTGTGGCAGGTATTCCTGATTCCGGTATCGGTCATGCCATTGGATTTGCCAATGAGAGCAAATTGCCGTATATGCGGCCCTATGTGAAATACACCCCCTCCTGGCCCAGGAGCTTCATGCCCCAGAACCAGGCCATGCGGGATCTTGTAGCCCGGATGAAGCTTATTCCCATCAGGGAAATTATCCAGGGCCGCAGTATTATTTTTTGTGACGATTCCGTGGTTCGGGGAACCCAACTCCAGGATAATACCCAGATCTTGTATGAATACGGGGCAAAAGAGGTTCACATGCGCATTGCCTGTCCCTGCCTGATTCATCCCTGTGAATTTTTGAATTTTTCAACCTCCAGATCCACCCTGGACCTGGCCGGGCGTAAAGCCATTCATGGGATAGAAGGAACCGAAGAGGTTGACCTGACCCAATATGCAGTTGACGGGTCTGAAAAGCACCAGGCCATGGTAGAGCATATTCTCCAACGGTTGGGGCTGACCAGCCTCCGGTATCAAAAACTTGAGGATCTGGTGGCGGCCATCGGGCTTCCCAAGGAAAAATTATGCACCCATTGCTGGGATAATTCCAGTTACTATTAAGGGGAAAGAAAGATGAGGGAAGGCCTTGCTGTTTATTGATTCCCATTGCCATCTCCATGATGCCAGAATTTACAAGGACATCCCAAATATTGTGTCACGGGCCAAAAAAGCAGGTGTCCAATACATGGTCTCCTGTGCCACCATGGAAGAAAATTTTGATCAAACAGCAGGGCTGGCCTCGGCATTTGGGGCTGTGATTCCCTGTTTTGGCATCCATCCCTGGTTTCTTGACACTCTGTCTGAAAACTGGCAGCAGGTACTTGAAACATTTCTTGCTGACCCTGGTTCGGGAATCGGTGAAACCGGGTTGGATTTTATGGATAAGAGGGCGGACCAGGATCTTCAGACCAGGGTTTTTTACCATCACCTTAACCTTGCCAGGGAGCTTGAAAGACCCATAAATATCCATATCAGGAAGGCCTGGGATACCTTTATTCATTTGCTGAAAAAAACAGGTCCCTGAAAAATCCCGGGCCTGATTCATTCCTATTCAGGGTCTGCAGATATGATTCCCTTGTTTGAAAAATATAATTTATATATCTCTTTTTCAGGATCTGTGACCCGTCCCAATGCCAGAAAAGTGGTCAAGTCCCTGGAAGCAGTGTCAAAGGAGAGGCTACTGATTGAGACTGATGCCCCGGATATTTATCCAAGCCTTTTGTCTCCTGGGGAAAATAAATTAAACGAGCCAAAAAACCTACCGGCCATTGCAAAAATTGCTGCTAAAAGATTGGGTATTGGGTTTGAAGAATTTGTGAACCATGCGTATAATAACAGTTTAAATATATTTAACCCAATTTTGCCCTAGGAAAATTAAAAAAGTATGAATCAATTTGCCCGCACGGAACAGCTATTGGGCCTTGAGGCCACGGAGAAAATTAAAAATGCCCGGGTGGCAATATTCGGTCTGGGTGCGGTGGGGTCATTTGCCACTGAAGCCCTTGCCAGGGCAGGAGTAGGATATCTGCGTCTGGTGGATTTTGACCGGGTGGATGCCTCAAATATCAACCGCCAGTTGTTTGCCTTAAATTCCACCATTGGCCGGGAAAAAGCCGGGGTTGCCCGGGAACGGGTTTGTGATATCAATCCCCTTTGTGAGGTGGATCTCCACGACACCTTTGTCAATGCCGACAGTTTAACAGATCTTTTGTCTCTGGATCTGGATGTGGTGGTGGATGCCATTGACGGGCTCAATTCAAAGGTCAACCTGGTTTTTGACGCTGTAAGCATGGGATTGCCCGTGGTCTCCAGCATGGGGGCCGGGGGAAAAATCGATATTTCCATGATCAAAACAGGGGACATTTCCCAGACCTGTGTTTGCCCCCTGGCCCGGGTGGTCCGCCAGCGGCTGCATCGCCGGGGATTGTACGAAGGGGTTACCTGTGTTTATTCCATTGAAAAAACCCTGAATAAACAGCCCTATAAGGAAAGTGATGCCGTGGATGGTCTGTCCGACCACGGGAGGCCCCGGCCGCCCATCGGCACCATTCCCTGGGTGCCCGGGGTCTTTGGGCTCAACATGGCTGCAGAGGTCATTAAGATCATAACCCGATGATACCGGGTTATGAAAGTAAAAATCAATATCCAAAATCAATATGAATATTGTAAAGGGGTTGATAAAGGGAATATCCAGTGATAATGGATAGACCTAAGAAAAAGATAAATATAAGGGAGAACCAACGAATATGAGAAAAATGCTGAAAATTCTGGCTTCTATCTGCCTTTTAGGGTTGGTGTGGGCAGGGACCCTGGTAGCCCAGGATATATATGTCACCGGTATTACAAAGATTACAATGCGGACAGGACCCGGTGTCGAGCACAAAATTGTTGCCATGCTTACTTCCGGTTCAAAGCTTGAGACCATTGAGTACCAGAGAGACTGGTCCCACGTGAAAACCTGGGATAATAAGACCGGGTGGGTATTGTCGCGGTTCCTGACCGAAAAGGTTCCCCAGACCCTGCTGGTAAAGCAATTGCAAAATGAAAATAAAGATCTGATGGCTGCCCTTGAACAGGCAGAGGGAAAAAAACAGACCCTGGCTGAAAAAAATGAGTTCCTGACGGATATTGAGGAAAAATACAAGAAACTTGAGCAGGCGTCAGCCGATTTTTTAAAGTTAAATGCCAGTTATAAAGAGCTTGCCAAGCTATCCCAGGATCAAAAAGACCAAATCCTAATCCTTGAAAAAAATATGAATAATGAGGAAAAATTATGGTTTCTCAGCGGGGCCGGTGTTTTTATTGTTGGATTGATCATTGGATTGAGTACCCGTAAAAAGAAAAGAAGTTCCCTGCTATGATTAAGAAAACTGATTTTTTAGTGATCGGCAGCGGCATTGCCGGACTAAGCTATGCATTAAAGGTAGCAGAGTTTGGAACGGTCACCATTGTGACTAAGAAAAAGATTCAAAAAAGCAATACCGCCCTGGCCCAGGGTGGAGTGGCGGCGGTTTTCAGTGATCTGGACTCCTTTGATCTCCACATAAAAGATACACTTAGTGCAGGGGACGGCCTCTGCACCCAGGAAGTAGTAAAAATGGTGGTGGAAAACGGCCCCAAACGCATCAAGGAACTGTCCCAACAGGGGGCACGTTTTAACATGGAGGGTGATGGAGAATATGATTTTGCCCTGGGTAAGGAAGGGGGACATTCTGCCAAACGGATTGTTTTTGCCCAGGACCTCACCGGTAAGGAAATTGAAGATACCCTGGTGGCAAAGGTTGAAAATAATGAGAACATCACCATCCTGGAAGATCATATTGCAGTTAACCTGATTACATTTTTCACCAGCGTCAGGAACGGTCTTGTGGTCACCCAGCATGACAATATTTGCTGCGGCGCCTATGTTCTGGATAATAAAACCGGAAAAATCGAGACCTTTTATTCCGGGATCACCCTGCTTGCCACAGGCGGTGCCAGCAAGGTATATCTATATACCTCCAACCCGGATATTGCCACAGGGGACGGGATTGCCATGGCCTATAGGGCTGGTGCATCCGTAGCCAACCTTGAGTTTGTCCAGTTCCACCCCACCTGTCTCTATCATCCCGAAGCCAAGAATTTTTTGATTTCAGAAGCGGTCAGGGGGGAGGGTGCCCTTTTAATCGATGAAAAGGGAAAAAGGTTCATGGATGAATATTCGAAGGACAAGGAGCTTGCCTGCAGGGACGTTGTGGCAAGGGCCATTGATAATGAATTAAAAAAAACAGGGGCTGACTCGGTATTTCTGGATATTTCCCATAGGGATGCCGGCTTTATAAAATCCAGGTTTCCCAATATATATGCCCGATGTATGGAATGCGGCATAGACATGACAAGAGAGCCCATTCCCGTTGTGCCTGCTGCCCATTACATGTGCGGAGGAGTGGCAACTGACTTGAACGGGAAAACCGATGTTCAGCGGCTATATGCGGTGGGGGAAACAGCCTGCACAGGCCTTCACGGTGCCAATCGCCTGGCATCCAACTCATTGCTGGAAGCCCTGGTTTATTCCCACAATGCCTATAAATCTTCCCTTGATGAGTTTAAGACAATTGGCAACAAAATCACCGTTACCCTGGACCCCTGGGATGAAACCGATAAGGGAGATAGTGATGAAGCCATTGTTGTATCCCATAACTGGGATGAGATCCGGAGGCTCATGTGGAATTATGTGGGAATTGTCCGGTCTGACAAACGATTACAGAGGGCCAAGCGGAGGATTGAAAATATCCAGCAGGAGATCAATGAATATTATTGGGATTTCAAGGTGACCTCGGATATAATTGAATTGAGGAATTTGGCTACAGTTGCTGAATTGATTATTCAATCTGCCCTGATTCGGAAAGAAAGCCGGGGACTTCATTATAATATTGAATACCCGGGCCGGGACGATGTGAACTGGCTTAAACACACCATTCTTAAAAAGCAGTTTTAATGGTTAATAAAGAATGCTTGGAGCAGGCAGCCTAATTGGAGTCCTCTTTCCTATAGTCAGCGATGAATTTTTTGATCTGTTTTAAATAGGGGAGCATAACAATAATGACAATGGCTCCGAATATATATTGGATCATGTGGAAGCGCTGTTCTAAAAATTCAAAGCCATAGCACCATGCAATATTGGCAGTCAGGGTTCCCAGAGCCGTAGCCGTGAAATTTCTGAAAAGACCTAGCTTGAGCATATAACCGATAATGGAGCCCACCACAGGCCCTGTCACCGGCAGGGGAGCCATGACAAAAATGAAAATTCCGACCCAGCCATAGGATGAAATTTTTTCTTTTTGTTCCAGGGCTTTTACCGCCAGCTTTTCCATGAATTTTTTGATCCATTCAATTTTCAGATAGTCGGTGGTGCTTAGGACAAAGCCTGAATAGGTAAAACAGACGATCAAAACTTCAACATAAAAATTATAGGCAATGGTTGTGAAGGGGTTGAAACCGTTGAGAATGCATAGACCAATACCGCCGGCACGACTTCCCACAATATGGGTTAAAAATACAAAAAAAAGTATTTTTGTTGTGTCAAAGTCTATGAATCCGTAAATTACAAGAAAGAGAACAAGCACCATGGTCAGAAAGGCACCTAGTAAAAAAAGCCTGCCCTCAACGGTTTGGAATAAAGTTTTTTTCATTTGTGTCTGGCAATCATATTTATAAAGGTAACCCTTAGATTATTTATTAATTAAAACAAAACTTTATAAAGTAAGCCATAAAGATTGTCAAGAAGCTGGTATATCCCAAACCACCGGGGAACTTGTTTATGTGTGATCCCTTCAGGCCTTTTTGGCCGGGCCTTTTTGGAAATTTATGCCCCTAAATCCTATTGCAAGTATTACGTTTTTATTACAAATTCAGGCAATTGTTCCCCGGTTTAAAAAAGGTATTATTTTTTGGTTCCCACAAACAGGGTTACAATACCAAAGGTCATCTGCTTGAATCTGATCTGCTTAAATCCTGATGTTTTCATGATTTTTGCAAAGGAAACCGAGTCTGGAAAATTCAATACAGATTCCGGCAAATAGCTATAGGCATTATTGTGTTTGGAAAAAAAAGAACCGATCAAGGGAAGAATTTTTCTAAAATAGCCCAAATAGATCTGTCGGAAAAAACCTTTTTCCGGTGTGGTCAATTCCAACACCACCAGCCTGCCTTCTTTTTTTAGAACCTTGTGAAATTCTTGGATAGCCCGGTGCCGGTCCATGATATTCCGGATACCAAAGGCAATAAAAACCGCATCAAATTTATTTTTTTTAAAGGGAAGGTGGAGGGCATCTGCATTTAAAAGTTCAATGGTTGAATTTTTTTTGTGCAACAGCTTTTGACGGCCAAGGCCAAGCATGCCAAGGGAAAAATCAAGGCCGAAAATTTTTACCCTCCCACTTAATTGGGTGCTGATCTCAAGGGCCACATCACAGGTGCCGCAGGCCACATCCATGACACGACTGTCTGTTGTAAGTTTTGCCGCACGTACCATCTGGGTTCTCCAGAACGTATCCTGTCGAAAGCTGAGCAGACGGTTTAAAAAATCATATCTAGGTGATATTTTGTCAAACATCTCTTTGACAAAATCAAGTTCTTCATTCATCGTTGACAACCTGACTTTATCAGTTATTTCATTGTATCTGCCCGGCTGGTAGGAAAAATACCATACTCAAACAAATATTACAACTATAACCGAAC
>DAOWDR010000498.1 GCA_030638935.1 Desulfobacteraceae bacterium
ATTTCCCCTTGGTTTTTTTTGTTCCATAAAATATTTTGCAAATTTTTTCTACAACCCTTATAATCGCTATTAAAAGCTGGCCTTCCCAATGGGAGTTGATAAAAAGAAATTGGGCTTGGCATAAGGATTGCTATCATATATCAAGCATATATCAAGTTTAAATAACCAACTGCAAAAGAGTGGGAGATATTTTGACTGAAGATTTGTTAGAAGAGATGGATGGCGATATGGAAGATGATTTTTTGGATAGGGCTGAAACCAAATCCAAAAAACCATTGGACAAAAAATCATTTGTTAAAAGACTGCTGGGCTCTAAGAAAAGACTAATTTTAATTCTATTGATTGCAGTTTTCCTGGTCTCCACTTTTTCGGGGGTCTGGTTCTTTTTTTTCAGGGGATCGCCCGAAGAGGCGAGTCTTTCCAATGGGAGATCTGCCACAGAAGAAAAGGCCCCTGGAGAATCTGATCAAATAGCAGAGATTATTTTTGAAGATATTATTGAACTTGAGCCCTTTGAGCGTATCCGGTTGAAAACAAATTCCGCCATGGGGCTTGTCAGCCTTAATATTTCCCTGGAATTAAGCGATCACCGTTACAGAAAACAGGTATATTCAATGGAGGACAGAATCCGTAAAATTATCATCGGGCAGGTCCGGGAGATGAGATGGCTTGAGTTGAGAAATCCAGAGGGCAAGATCCACCTGAAATATGAGCTGCTTAAGAGGCTTAATTCTATTTTCCCAAAGGTTATGGTCAGAAATATTTATTTTACAAACCTAATAATGCAGTGATGATGCCATGAGTGAAATTTTATCACAGGACGAAGTAGACAGTCTGTTAGACGGTCTGGATTCAGGCGAAGTTGAAACTAAGAAGGAAGATGAAGTCCCGGAGGCGGTTGAGGGGATTGTTGCCTATGATTTCACCAGTCAGGATAAGGTGGTCAGGGCAAGAATGCCCACCTTTGATGTGATCAATGAACGGCTTTCAAGGGAAGTTCGTGCCACCCTGTCTTCTTTGTTGCAAACCAATGTGGATGTAAGTGCCAACCCCTTTGATACCTTGAAGTTTTCAGAATTTGTGAGAAGTCTTCCCGTACCCACAAGTCTCCATGTTTTTAGGATGGAGCCCCTAAGGGGAAATGGTCTGGTCGTTTTTGAAAGCCAGCTGGTCTATAATTTAATAGACACATTTTTTGGGGGAGAGGCCCTTGGAAAGGCCCGGGTGGAAGGAAGGGAATTCACCAGGATAGAAGAGGTGATGATTAAAAAGGCCGTGGTTGCGGTATTGAAGAATATTGAGGCCTCCTGGGCGCCCATTGAACCGGTAAGGGCTTCCCTTATCCGGTCGGAAATGAACCCTCAGTTTACTGCCATTGTGCTGCCAACTGATCTTGTCATCGTCACCCGCTTTGAAATAGAGCTGGAACAGGCAGCCGGAAATTTGGTGGTCTGTTATCCCTATTCAATGATTGAGCCCATGCGGAATAAATTATCCTCAGGGGTTCAGGTGGAAATTGAGGAAATTGATACCAACTGGCGTAGAATGATTAAGGAAGTCATTCTCAATTCAGCAGTGGATCTTAAAATTCAGCTGGGAAAAACAGAGGTAACCGGTGAAAAAGTGCTTTATATGGCAAAAGGTGATGTAATTCAATTGGACAATGCTGCCTCGGACCCCTTGTCCTGCTACGTGGACGGGTTGGAAAAACTAACCGGATATATCGGAGTTCAACGAGGATTCCAGGCATTTCAAATAGAAGAAAAAATAATAACAGATTGTGAGAGTTAAACATGGTTGATGAAAACGGTACAACAGAAGAGCCAGAGGAAATCGTTGAAAAAAGTGAGGAGCAGGAAGCAAGGGAATTGGACTTTATCCTGGATATTCCCCTGGAGCTTTCCGTCGAACTTGGCAAAACCAAGATGCTTGTCAATGATCTTCTTCAACTGGGACAGGGGTCTATTATTGAGTTAAATAAGCTGGCCGGAGAACCTCTGGAGGTCTACATAAACAGGAAACTCATTGCCCGGGGAGAAGTGGTGG
>DAOWDR010000148.1 GCA_030638935.1 Desulfobacteraceae bacterium
ACAATTGATTCCAATGCAGGGGGACTGATATGGATGGATCGCCTTATTAAACCATTGTCCTTAAGCTTTCTGGGAAAAAGGTGTTTTTGGGCAATGGTCATTTTTTCCGGATGGGTGTACCCTGAAATCCGGATCACCTCCATTCGGTCCAGCAAAGCAGACGGAATGGTATCAGACATATTTGCGGTTAAAATAAACAATACATTGGAAAGATCAAAGGGCATATTCAGATAATGATCTGAAAATTCAAAATTTTGTTCCGGATCAAGGGCTTCAAGCAAAGCAGATGAAGGATCTCCCCTGAAATCACTTCCAAGCTTATCAATTTCATCCAGCATAAAGACCGGATTGTTGGTGCCGCATTGACGCAGGCCCTCCAGAATTCTGCCCGGCAAAGCGCCTATATAAGTTCTCCTGTGCCCGCGGATTTCTGCTTCATCCCGGATTCCCCCAAGGGAAAGCCTGTGGAATTTGCGTTTCATGGCCTTGGCAATAGCCTGGCCCAGGGAAGTTTTTCCTACCCCGGGAGGGCCCACAAAACAAATGATCTGTCCTTTTTTCTTGGGATTAAGTTTTCGGACACTCAAATATTCAAGAATTCTTTCCTTGGCCTTTGCAAGTCCGTAATGATTTTTATCCAGAACCTCTTCGGATTTTTTAATATCCAGAAAATCTTTTGTTGAGCGACTCCAGGGCAATTCCACGATACAGTCAAGATAGGTCCGGACAATGGAGGCTTCTGAGGAATCAAAATGCATCTGCTCAAGCCGTTTTAACTGCTTGAATGTTTCGGCTTTGCAGGCCTTGGGCAATTTGCATTTTTTTATCTTGGCTTTAAAGTCTTCTATCTCTGCAAGTTTATCATCACTTTCTCCCAGTTCCCGGTGAATGGCCTTGACCTGTTCCCTGAGATAATAATCCCTTTGATTTTTTGTGATTTCATCTTTAACATCTGTCTGGATTTTTGCCTGGACAGTTGAAAGGTCAAGCTCCCTTGCCAACAGGTCATTAACCTTTTTGAGCCGCTCCGTTGAATCTGTAATTTCCAACAGCATCTGGGCATCTTCCACCCTGAGGTTTAAATTGGAAGCCACCAGATCAGCAAGTTTTCCAGGGGACTCAATATGTGACAAAAGATCTCCCACATCCCCGGACAATTCACCCTTAAGGGCCAATAATTTTTCAGAGCTTTCCTTAACATTACGCATCAGCGCTTCGATTTCAATGTCAATTTCCCCAGGCTCGGTATCAATCAAAATTTCCATACTAACCTTGAAATAAGGCTTCTTTTTTACATACTCAAGAATCTTTGCCTTGGCAATTCCCTGGACAAGTGCTTTGATACGTCCATCGGGCATTTTGATCATTTTTTGAACACGACCAATGGTACCCACATCATAGACATCATCAATCCCGGGTTTTTCAACCTCTGAATCCTTTTGCACGGACAGGAAAATATAGCGGTCAAACTCCACACATTCCTCAACAGCTTTTATTGATTTTTCACGTCCGACAAACAAGGGCAGCAACATATCCGTAAACACAACGACATCCCTTACCGGCATCATGGGAAGGGTTTTGGGGATATCTTCTATATTACCCTCTTTTTCTATAATCTCAATGAGATCATCAATATCTGCTTCCGCCATTTATGCTCCTTTATTAACACAACCACATAGTATTGGTCCTGGAAGGTTCTTTCCTATTCCATTCAGTGATTAAAGTTGATTTCCATCATTTATTTTTAGCTGGTTCTACAATAAAACAGAATTTTCTTTTTACAATATCCTTGAAAAAATATTTTTAAAATCAGATACTCCCTAAATTTAAGACCAATATCAAAATTAGGATGCCACCATGAGTTATACCCTGACCTTCTCTATAATACTATTTATCTTTGGTGCCTGTATCGGCAGTTTTTTAAATGTATGTATTTTCAGGATTCCTGAAAAAAAATCCATTGTGTTCCCTGGTTCATTTTGTCCAATCTGCAAAAAAAGCATCCCCTTCTATTGCAATATTCCAATCCTAAGCTATTTGTTTTTGCAGGGACGGTGCAAACACTGCAAAGCCCCTATATCAATAAGATACCCTTTAATTGAGATTTTAACCGGTATTTTTCCCGTTCTTCTATTTTTTAAATTTGGACTTACCCCTTCCCTGTTCTTCTGGTTTTGCTTTATTTGCGTGCTGATTGTAATTTCCTTAATTGATTTTGACCACCAGATTATTCCCGATATCATTTCCATACCAGGCATCTTTATTTTTGCATCCTCTCCATTTTTTATCCCGGAAATGTCATTTGCGGCTGTATTAACCGGTATTCTCACAGGTGGCGGCATCCTGTACACCATTGCATTTCTCTATTTCAAACTAAAAAACACAGAGGGAATGGGGGGGGGAGATATAAAGCTTTTAGCCATGATAGGGGCTGCGACCGGCATAAAAGGGGTTCTGTTCACCATTCTCACCGGCTCTTTTCTTGGTTCGGCCGCAGGCCTATTTGCCATAATTTTTATCAAAGGAAGTAATAGTCAGCTCAAAATCCCCTTTGGCCCATATCTATCCTCGGGTGCAATTTTATATATATTTTTCGGGGAAGGATTGATTCAATGGTATTTTCAAACAATGACCGGGTATTAAGGGTATCAGCCGTAACAAACTTCGATGACCATCTTGCCCTTTGTTGTCCGAAAGGGAAGCACCAAAATATGACCACCATCTTTTATATGCTCAATATCCTGGTCATCTCCGGCACAAACTTTTACAAACTTCACCTTTACTTTTTTATCCATTTCAGCAATTTTGGTGGTAACATGACCTGCGATCATATTACTAATTTCTCCAACAGCATCTGTGATTTCTTCATTAATTTCAGTCATATCCTCGCCAAACATGGCAGAAACAATTCCTAAAATGCATTTTTCTGAAAAACTGATAGCTGCTGACCCATTAAGGTCTCCACTAATTTCAAGAATCCCGGTAATATCTCCTTGGGGCCTGGTATTTTTTTTCAAAAAAGGGGTTTCCGATTTTACTTTAACAAATGCTGTGGTGTCAAGAATGTGCAAAGCACCCTCAACAAACGGATTTACAAGTGTTACATCCATATTTTCCTCCTGTTTTCATCAATTTTATGTTTTTTACTAGAAACTGGCAATGAAATTTTTAAAAAATGTGAATAAATACTTGACAGGCCCGCCCCAACGACGTAACGTACGCAAAAGCTGATTTGAATTTATTTAACTTTTAGGAAAATGTTTTTGAAAAACAAATTTTGTAGTTTGTAATTTCTAAAACCTAAAAAAAGGAGTGACAAGATGAACAAAGGCGATTTAATTAACAAGGTTTCAGAAGTGCTCAATAGCAAGAAAGAAGCTCAGGCTGCAGTAGACTGCACCATCAAAGCTATCACAGATGCTCTTTCCAACAATGACTCTGTCACTTTAGTTGGTTTTGGAACATTTAAAACTGCAGAAAGAAAAGCAAGAAAAGGAAGGAACCCCCAGACTGGTAAAGAAATTGATATCCCAGCTAGAAACGTTCCAAAATTTGTTCCCGGCAAAGCATTAAAAGACGCAGTAAAGTAATCTTATCCAATTGATTATATATTCAGGCAGTATTTGATTAATCAAATACTGCCTGAATAGGTTTGCTCCCATGAGTTTAAAAGTAGATAGTATCTTTATGCCATCCGTTGGTGTGGATTTGGTTTTCAATATGAATTCCCTGAATCCCATATCAAGATCATCCATCATTTACGATACTGATCATAAAAACCAGACCATTACCATTGCCCAACCTCTAATACCAATCACCGCCACCACAACCTACGGCGAGTTGCATCTTACAGCTATTATGCCCAATGGACAAAGGAAGATCAGAGCTGGAATCCAATGTCAACCCATAGAGTTTATAGATCGATATCGCCTTGTCAATCAAGCGGTTTCAAAGGCTGTTATACTCAAATACAAACTCCCGGTGGCAGAGACCAATATCCGTTCAGCCTTTCGACTTCCTGTGAGCCGCAAATACATAATTAAAGCGAAATTACCATACAGGCACATAGATTATTACACACCCCATGACTTTAGCATCAGGGATATATCTTTTACAGGAATGGGGCTGACCATTCCCAAAAAGAAAGCATCGGCATCCAACCCTTTGAGCGAGCTCAATACAGCAGAGTTTATTGCCCTGGGA
>DAOWDR010000403.1 GCA_030638935.1 Desulfobacteraceae bacterium
TATCAAGTGTTCAAGATGATTTTAACACAATTCTAACATTTGGATAACCCAAAGAAAATAATCGACAAAATAGTCAATACAATATTTAATAAACACAAAAAATGGTTTGGAATCAGGAAGGGGTATTTCGGAGTTTGAGAATGGTATCATAGACCTGTTTTTTTGGCAGATGGCAGGTTCCTGCAATTTGCCGGGCCAGGTCAGCCGTGCCCATGTTCTCACCTATTTTTGAAAGGATGAGTTCCTCAAGCTGACCCTGGGTCATCTTGGTCGGGGGGCCGGCACCCTCTACAAAAAGGACGCATTCTCCCTTTACCTGGGGTCGCAGCTCAAGGGTTGAAAGAATTTCACCAAGGGTTCCCCGGATATATTCTTCATGGAGTTTGGTGATTTCCCGGGCAAGGCAGGCTTTTCTGTCACCAAGTATCGGGATGGTGAGTTTGATCAATGGGCAAATGCGTTTGGGGGATTCATAAAAAATCAGGGTGGCCTTTTCAGGCTTAAGTCCTTCAAGGGTCTGGGATAATTTTTGCTGTTTTTTGGGTAAAAAACCGCAAAAAAGAAAAGAATCAGTGGGAAGACCTGCCACGCTCAACCCTGCAATGGCGGCAGAGCAACCCGGGATGGGAATGATGGGGATTTTTTGTTTGGCAACGGCTGTTACAAGGGGGTAACCCGGATCAGATATCAAAGGAGTCCCTGCATCTGAAATAAGTGCAATGTTTTTCCCGGCCTTTAACGCTTCTATCAGTTGAACCGATTTTTTGGCTTCATTGTGCTCATGGCAGGAAATCATCCCCGTCTCTATCCCATAATGGTTGAGCAGTCTTTTTGAATACCGGGTATCTTCCGCTGCAATCAGATCCACTTGTTTTAATATTCGTACTGCCCTAAAGGTAATATCCTCAAGATTGCCCAGGGGGGTGGCCACAACAAACAGAGTTCCCGGCTGGTTTTTATCTTCCATGTCCTGCCTTTCCTATTGTTTATACCGTTCCAAATGCATTTTTTATCAGGCTTATCCTAGGGTTTTGATTTGGAATTTTTTCCCGGGTATTACTTGTAAAAAAAACTTCAACCACATCAAATCGAACCCGGTGGTTAAACAATTTTTTTTCTTTTAAATAAAAGGAAGCCCCGGATACTATTTTGAGCTGTTTGGCATGGTGAACCGATTCCTTTGGCAGCCCTTTTTTAATGCTGGTCCTAGCTTTGACTTCAACAAAACATATGCAGTCACCATCTTTGGCAATAATATCAATTTCAGCGGTGGGGGTTCTATAGTTTTTTTCAACCAGGGTATAGCCTTTTTGGCAAAGAAATTCGGCAGCAGCCTTTTCTCCGTTTTGCCCTATTTTTTGCCCACGGCTTGTCACAGAATTACCCCGTTAAAGGTTGTCCTGTGAACCGGGCAGGGGCCGTAATCAATTATGGCCTGCTTGTGGGCTTTGGTGGGATATCCCTTGTGACGGATAAAATTGTATTGGGGATAGGTATTGTGGAGTTTTGCCATGATGCGGTCCCGGGTGACTTTGGCGATGATGGATGCCGCAGCAATGGAGATGCTTCGTGAGTCACCTTTGATAATTGCCTGCTGGGGCAAATCCATATCAATGGTAAATTTTCCGTCAATGAGTAAATAATCAGGCCCGGTGGCAAGGTCTATAACCGCCCGTTTCATGGATAAAAGGGATGCTGCAAGGATATTGATTTGGTCAATTTCTTTGTGATCTGCCACGCCGATTCCAACTGCCAGGGCCTGGGCTTTGATGAGAGGAAAAAGTGCTTCTCTTTTTTTCTCAGATAATTTTTTGGAGTCTGTGACTCCGGGGCAGCTAAAGTTTGGGGGTAAAATAACGGCAGCAGAGACAACAGGACCGGCAAGGGGTCCCCTGCCGGCCTCGTCTATCCCTGCAATATGCTTGTACCCTTTGTTTTGTACGTCCTGTTCAAATTCCCACATCGGGTATTGGCAATTATTTTTAGGCAAACCGTTTTTCTTTGATTCTGGCTGCTTTCCCGCGAAGGTTTCTAAGGTAGTAGAGTTTTGATCTTCTTACACGGCCCTGGGTAACTACTTCAATTTTATCAAGGGCAGGGGAATTCAAAGGGAAAATTCTTTCCACACCAATACCACCTGAAATTTTTCTTACGGTAAAACGGGCACCGGCAAGTCCCTTGGTCTTTTTAATAACCACGCCCTGGAACATCTGGATACGCTCTTTTTCACCTTCTCTGATTTTTACATGTACTTTTACGGTATCTCCCGAGGTAAAATCAGGGATATCAAGGCGCATTTGTTCTCTTTCTAATTTTTCAATTACGTTTGTCATTTCTTCCTCCTGGTTTTCTTCACTATTGGCGTTCAGCCATTTGTAATTCGATCTAAATATATGGATGCAGCTGACCGGACAGACAGGTGATTATAAGCGTCTGGACCTTTGATGGGCTCAAGTTTTAAATCACATGTATCAATCAGTTCATCTGCCAGCCCCCATGCCGTGCCAAAGACAAGGACATGGGATGCATTACTCTCTAACTTTTGTTTCAGTGTGGCAATTGTTACGGCGCCATCCAGAGATTTGGCACTGGTCGCCACCGTTACCACGGGTAATTTTTCATCTTCCTGTATCCTTTGGACCGCCTCTTCAAATGTGGCAGCCACCCGGATCAGTTCAAGGGCCTCTTTTCTGGATGGGTTTAATTCACCGCCCACGCCCTTAGTCCAGTGTGCAATGACCTGTTCTGCCAGATCTGCCTGGTCAACAAAGGGGGTCACCACATAAAATCCCTTGACCCCAAATGTTTTTGAGGCCCTTGCAATATCATGCATGTCAATGGTTGTCAGGGCCGATCCAATGGGTATTCCCTTTTTGTTCATTACCGGGAAATGGATGAGTAGCACATATAGGTTATTGGTTGACAAGTGTTTCAAGCTCCCGGCACCATTGCCTTAAAATTTTTTTTTCTTCGGCCGTGGGTGCTTGTGTTTCAAACAGGTCCGGCCTTTTCATAAATGTCCGTTGCAAAGACGATCTTTTCCGCCATTGTCTGATTTTTTCATGGTTGCCGGACAACAACACACCGGGTACGGGCAGGTCGTTAAAGACTTCCGGACGGGTATATTGTGCATATTCCAGGCGGTCATCAATAAAAGAATCTGACTGGGAAGATGCACTGCTTCCCAAAACCCCTGGAATCATCCTGGATACAGAATCAATAATAGCCATGGCAGCCAATTCTCCTCCGGTCATTACATAATCCCCAATGGAGATTTCCTCATCCACAAGCTGGGTGTATACTCTTTCATCAATTCCTTCATACCTGCCGCAGATAAAAATAAGTCCCTTCATACCTTCAGCAATCTCACATGCTTTTTTTTGATCAAACCTTGTCCCCTGGGGGGTCATTAATATTACCTTGGCTTCGGGTGTTCTCTTCTTGGCAAAAGAAATGGCCTCTTCCAGTGGTTCCGGCTTCATTACCATGCCGCTTCCTCCACCATAGGGCCTGTCATCCACTGTCTTGTGCCGGTCACAGGAAAAATCCCGGATGTTAACAGCCTTTCCTGCAATCAGATTGCGTTCAATGCCCCTGTGGATCATTCCATGTCCAAAAAAGGCGGCAACCAGCTCTGGAAAGAGCGTTAACACCGTAAAGTCCATTACCTGGCCCTTAGTTCCCATTAGAATTTGGTGCCCATTTTAGGATCAGTTCCCATTAGGATACGTGTCCCTCGGGCAGGGTGGTGGTTATTATACCTGCATCCAAATCCACGGATTCAATAAAGTGTTCATGCATGGGAATCAGAATTTCCGATTTTTCAGGCCCTTCCTTATTTGTGACAACAAGAATATCATTGGCATTGGTGGGGAAAATACTCTCAATTGTTCCCAGTTTTCCCAGGGTTATATCAATGACGGTCAGCCCGTAAAGATCCTGCCAATACCAGGCGTTTTTTTCAATCTCCGGCAACTGCTCTTTGCTGATCAGAATCTGCTTTCCAATTAATTGTTCTGCAAGGTCAACATTGTCCACATGCTTTAAGCTGATCATCACCCCTTTTTTTCGGGCAGAGGCGGTGAGAATGGTATATTCCTTTCCCTTTTCCTCTTCTTCGGACTTAAGCCGGATTTGTTTGCCTTTTTCAAAGGTATCAATTGATTGGGCAAAAGACCAGACCTTGAGATTCCCCTTTAGTCCGTGTACTCCGGTTACCTTGCCTATGATCAGCAGGCTGTCTTTGTTCATCCCTATTCAATGATCTCCAGAACAGTCCGTTTCTTAAGTTTGGTAGAGGCTGCGCTTAAGATAGTTCTCATTGCCCGGGCAGATCTTCCCTGCTTGCCAATAACTTTTCCCAGATCATCTTTTGCCACCTTCAGTTCAAGTACCGAAGTCTGGTCACCGGAAACTTCGGATACTATAACCTCATCAGGATTGTCTACCAATGCTTTTGCAATATATTCTACCAGCTCTTTCATAAAAACATTTCCTTTTAATGGTGAAATGAGAATACTGATTATTCATATACCCAAGTTGTTTATATGACTGACAGTTTGAATCTTAAGCAGAAGCGCCTTTGAAACCCTGGCTTTTAAAGATGCTTTGAACTGTGGTGGAGGGTTTGGCACCTTCGCCCAACCAATAGCTTATTCTATCCTCTTTCAGCGTAATGGCCGGCGGTTCTACCATGGGATTATAGGTTCCCAGTGCTTCCAAAAATTTGCCGTCCCTGGGCGCCTCAATATCAGCGGCCACTATTCTGTAAAATGGTTTTTTCTTTGTGCCTTTTCTGGTCAATCTGATTCTTACGGA
>DAOWDR010000399.1 GCA_030638935.1 Desulfobacteraceae bacterium
GAGCACAATATTTTTTGTGTTTTTATAATCAATACCCATCTGGCCGTCGGTGTAGCCAAAAAGAGACCGGCAGGCTGTATTTACAGACCCCTTGCAAAGGGCATCATGGCTAAAGTAATTGGGAGATTTAATGGCCTTTAAAAAGGTTTTGGAAACATGGGTGGCAAGCTGGGCACGTTCTCCCAGAACAACACTGTGGCCGCCATGTTCATCAATGATGGTTTTAAGCTTGTCTCCAATAAGGTCAAGGGCTTCATCCCAGCTGGCCTTGCGCCACTGCCCGGAACCGCGGTCCCCCACCCGGATCATGGGTGATTGAACCCGTTCATCATCATAGAGCATATTAATTCCTGCAGCACCCCTTGGACATAGACTGCCTTCCATTCCGGGCACATGGGGATTTCCTTCAATCCACGTTACCTGGCCATCCTCGGCAAGAACCCGTATGGGACACCTTACCGAGCACATAAAACATAAACTATAAACTTCTTTTTCCATTCCATTCCTCCCAAACCACAGAACATAAAACCTATCCTGGATTATGTTGAACTTATTTTTTTTACTCAATGGTCCCAACGGGCAGGGTTTTTACCCTACCCGTTTTAATGGGGACATTTGACTTTTTGCTATTTGTTAATCCCTAAATCCAGATTTCAATCTTAAAGAACCTGAAGAATAAGAAGAACATTGTAACGGCAAGAACAATCTTTAAGGTCTTTTCAGAGAACAATTTCTGGGCACGGCTGCCAAGCATACCGCCGGCAAACCCACCGATAATAATGGAAATAGCCAGGGTCATATCCGGCAGGTATCCTGCCATGAGATATCCGATAAAGGACCCGATACTGGAAAAGCAGGTTCCGATCAAGGAGATGGGAACCGCCACATACATGGGAAGAGCGGCCAGAGTGGTCATGGCGGGAACTAAAAGGAATCCTCCGCCGATACCAAAAGCTCTGGATACGATACCAATGCCAATACCAAGGAAGGCAAAAAGCAATGGGTTGATTGAAAATTCTTCACCCCAGAACTTAAATCTGTAGTCGGTAAGACCTGCTTTTACAGGTTCAATACTGCCCATTTGTGCTGAACGGCCCTCAGCTTTTGCTGCAGCAACCTCTTTATTAAATTTCTGGGTCATGGCCTTGATGTTTTTTCTTTTATTCATGGCCTTTGGCGTCATTTCCATCAGGGTTTTAATACCCATGATAACCACCAGGATAGCCAGCCATTCTTTATAGGCTTTCATGGGAAGAACGGCTGATACATATTTACCCAGCCAGATGGAGCCGATAAAAATACCTGCCCCAAAGGAGAGTCCCACCGGCCATGCCACCCGTTTTTCAACCACGGCATACCGGTAAAATGATCCCAAAGGAGAAAACAAAGTAAGTGCTATATTGGAGGGTTTTAATACATTGGCTGCATTGATACCCACGGGTCCCATGGTGTTAACCACCAATACCTGGAAAGCGGCCATGAGCATACCACCGGCCGCACCGATCATGGAAAAATAGGTTCCCACTAGAACGGCGCCGATAACAATCCATAATGGATTCATATACCGATAAGCTTTGGAGAGCCAGTATCCGTTTTTCTCTAATTTATAGTCGCCTATTTTCGCCCCGTTGACATAGACATCAAATTGAGTTTCGGGCGCAGTATGCCGGAAGGATTTAAATGAGGCTGTAAACTCGCCGGTTGCTTTATCAAGTTTTACGGATGTTCCCTTGTCCCAGTAATTTCCGCTTGACTGATCACCGATGACAGTTTTTGAAAAAATAGTTACTTTCCCTGTTCTGTTACTTTCTTTAACAATGGTATTGATACCATAACCACTCTCATTGGCATATCTTAAAAAATTCCATTGTTCCTCGGATTTGATGGGGCCCATCATTGTGCGAGCCACAGCATCCACATCATTGAATTTCTTTTTCAAATAGAACATGGTAGTGCTGTAGATTCCTTGTCCTTTTTTCAGAAGAACCGAAGGACCACCAAATCTTTTCTTATCTACTTTACCGAATTTTTCGGGTACATTAGTAATCAGGTAATAAAGGGGTGGAATCTGTGTATCCAGGGAAAACCCGTTCTTTTTCCTC
>DAOWDR010000550.1 GCA_030638935.1 Desulfobacteraceae bacterium
AAAGTCAGAAGACCTGCCTGGACAGAAGTCATAAGAATGATGCCTTGGGGACGAGGGTTCTTCTGTGTTTATATTCTGAGGATAAAAAGGGAAATCCCTGGATTGAAAGTTAATTTCTGTCCGGGGATTTTTGTTTTCCGGGCAGACCACGAGATTTTTAATGGAGATTTTTAAACGATGAAACATTTGTTTGTCCGGTGGATTGCTGTACTGTTAGGCGTGTTGATGTGTGCCCTGCCTGCCTGGGGGGAAGAAGCTGACTCATCTGAAACCGCAAGCCAGGTTTTAGAGACCATGGTGGTGACCTCGGGAAGAATCAAGGAAAAAAAAGAGGATGTGACCACCAATATTACGATTTTTACAGAAGAGGATATCCAGCAGTCCTCTGTTCAGGATTTGAGTGATTTGCTGGCCAAAGAAGGATTTATGATCCGGGAATATCCCAATTCAACCATTTCGGTGGCGATCCGCGGATTTCGAACAGACACCCATGGCAATGACCTTTCCAGCCATGTGCTGATCCTGATTAACGGGCGGAGGGCCGGTACCGGAAACCTGGCAAAAATTGCCATGGATAATGTTGAGCGGATTGAGCTTATCCGGGGTCCAGGGTCGGTTCAATACGGTGCTTCCGCCATGGGCGGGGTTGTCAATGTCATTACCAAACAAGGGGATGGCAAGCCTTCCGTCTTTGCAGAAGGCAGTTTGGGAAGCTGGAACTACAAAGAGGCCTCAGCCGGATTTTCCGGACAGTTCAAGGGGTTTGACTTTTCAGCAACCCTTTCTAAATCATCCCAGGATGACTATAACACGGCCGATGGTACCCGGTATTACAATACCGGCTATGATTCCAAGGAACGGGTCAGCTTCAATACCGGCTGGACATTTGCGCCTGAAAACAGAATCGGTTTTACCTATTCCGGGTATGAAGGGGACAAAATCGGAAAGCCGGGCTATTTGAGCAGCAATGATCTGGACGATTATGTGGACCATGCCTTAAAAAGCGCTGATTTTGTTTATGACGGGCAGACATCGGATGGGTTTTTAATATGGAACCTGCGCTATTATAAGGGCAAAGATGAGTACGAAACCTTTGATCCGTCATCCAGCAGCGAACATACCTACTACCGGGATACGGACCATCAGGGGGCCCAGGCCCAGTTGACGGCCAAGTGGGATTTCGCCCATGTGACAGCAGGGGTTGACTGGACCGATTATGCCATCAGCAACAGCAATACCGTCGCCGGTGAGGAAAACACCTATGAAAACCCGGCGGGATTTCTCATGGCAAAAACCAGGCTGTTGGACGACAAACTGGTTTTGTCGGCAGGGGGGCGCTATGACAAGTATGAGGTCAAAAGTGATGACGGCCAAAGCAGCGATGACACCAATTGGTCCCCAAGTGTGGGAGCGGTCTATAAATTCACCTCGGATTTAAGTGTCCGGGCCAATTATGCCCAGGCCTTTAGGATGCCCTCCGCAGATGAGCTTTTTATGTACAATGATTACTCTGCCATTGGATGGGGTATCTGGGCCGGAAACCCTGATTTGAACCCTGAAAAGAGTAAAACCTATGAAATGGGGCTGGACTACAATAAAGGCAGCCTGACAAGCGGCGTCACCTATTTCCATACAAAATTTGATGACAAGATTTCCTATGCCTATGATGCAATTGCCGGTGTCACCCGCTATGAAAATATTAAAGGCGCCACCATTTCAGGCATGGAAGGAACCTTGCAGTGGGATCTGGGCAGCCTGTTCGGCTGGATCTATGAACTGGTCCCCTACTGCTCTTTTACTTTTTTAACCGAATACAAGGATGAAGCAACAGATAAAAATCTTCAGTATACCCCGGAATGGACAGCCTCCTATGGTCTGCGGTTTGCTAATGCTGAGCATGGATTTTCCTCCCGCCTGAATTTTTCCTATATCGGCGAACAGGATATTTCCGACTATGAAGGCACCGGCGCCACAACCCTTGACAAATACACGGTGGCCGACCTGATGATTTCCAAGAGACTTTTTTCTTTTGAAAAATATGGAACTGTTTCTCTAAAGGCTGAAATAATAAACCTTTTAGATGAGTCGTATTCT
>DAOWDR010000575.1 GCA_030638935.1 Desulfobacteraceae bacterium
ACCGGCAAACCAATGTCCATGAGTACCACATCGGGCAGGGTCTCTTCCAAAGACGCCACAAAGGATTCTGCATCTTCATACAGACAAATGGTGTACTCATCACTCAAAATTATGTCCAAAGAATCCCGAATGGTCTCTTCATCATCCACAATGGCAATGGTATATTTGATCATTTTGCCTCTTTTAACACTTCTTGCTATTTAGGGGCAGTTCAATGGTAAATTGGGCCCCCTTGTTTTGGGATGACTTTAATTTCAGGGTACCCCCGTGGTCCAGAATGATTCTATGGCAGATACTCAGTCCGATGCCGGAACTATTGGTTTTTGTGGTATAAAAAGGATCAAAAATTTTTGATTGAAGGGAAAATGGTATCCCGGGTCCTGTATCTGTTACATTAATAACTATACAATTGCCTGGATTTGCAGTGGACAGTTCAATAACCTTGTCACCTTCAAACTCTTTCATGGCTTCTGCAGCATTTGTTACCAGGTTGAGTATTACCTGCTCAATGAGATGGGGTTCTGCAAAACACTCGGGGATACCGGGATCCAGGCATTTGACCAGGCGTATCCCGTTTTTTCTTAAGGTCACGGAAGTCAATTTGGTAACCTCGTCAATATACTTATTCAGATTGGTCATGACAAAATGAGGCTGGCCCGGTTTTGAAAAATCCATGACCCGCTGGATAATTGACTCGATTTTGTTGGAAGCAAGCTCAATCTTGTCTATGATGGAAACAACCTTGGTGATATCCCCCATATGATTGTATATCTTTTTCAAAGCCTTTAAATAAATATAAATACCGGATAGAGGATTTCGTATTTCATGGGCAATGCCGGCTGTTACCCGGCCAAGGGAAGTCATCTTATCCTGGATTCTTAAAAAGCTCTGGACCTCAATGGAATCCGTGACATCCATCATATTTGTCAATACAGACTCAACCCCTAAATAATCGATCTTGGTGGCACTTAAAAGGGCCCATCGAGGTAGGGCATCCTCCTGTCTGTCTGCCCCGGGATAATATCTAAAATCAACTTCAATTCTGGTAATGCGGTTGGCCAGAAGGTCATGATATTTTTCCTTTATCCGGTCCCGGTCTCCTGAATAGACATTCAAGAACCCGGGAGGTTCAAACACATGGGTCATGAGACGATGGATTTTTCTAAGCCCTGGATTCTTATATACAATGGAATGGTTCTGGATAATGGAAATAAAATTCAGGGAGTTTTCAATCAGGGTTTTAAACCGGATACTGCTTCTTTGTGTGGCTTTTTCAGCTTTTTCCCGTTCCTTTTCCAGATCCAGCCGGTAAAGCCCCACGGCAATGTCATCGGCCACTTCCTTGATAATGGTTTTTTCAGTCTCATCCATTGCCAGTTTTCTGGGTGTGGACAAAACCATGAACCCGTAATTTATGCCTTCATAGGCCAATTGCACGGCAAGGGCTCCCCTATCCGCATAGTTTTGTGCCAGAACACAGTCTGTACATTCTTTTATGGGGTCATTTACGGCAAAAACCTGGTCCGAGGCCATGGTCTCTTGAATACACCGTACAAATTCTTGCTTTTTTAAATGTAACTTCATTGCTTTAAACTGGGAATTAAAACCGGAATCTGCAACAAGTTCAACTTTTTGCTCCCCGTCAAACAGGCCGATCCATGCATTATAATATCCCCGCCTGGTAACCAGGATCTCACAGATACCCTTGATCAGTTTTCCCCTATCATTTTCACTTACCAGAAGCCTGCCCACACCCCGGAATGCATTCAAGACAAGGTTCAGCCGTTCAACTTTTTCTATTTTGGCATTTTTTTCCACACAATACCCTGTTTGTAAAACTGTTTGTAAAATTTTTATTTTTATTTGAATATGTTTTTTTTCAACCAATAACAAGTAAAAAAATAACAAACAAAAAAGCCGGTCCCTTTTGGAACCGGCTTAAATTCAATAAATTATCGGGTGGTCATTTTAAATCTTATGTGCGGTCTTTGGCAGGCAGATGGTAAATTGGGTTCCCTTGTCAACGACTGAATCCACATGGATGGTTCCATGGTGGGATTCCACAATACTTTTCACAATGGCAAGTCCAAGCCCTGTTCCGTTTATATACCGTGTTTTTTCGTTTTTCACCCGATAAAACCTGTCAAAAATATTTTCCATGGCATCGGCGGGGATGCCAAGACCTGTGTCAGCAACGTGGATCATGATGCAATCACTTGCTTCATCAGCCCACACCTCTATTTTTCCTCCATTGGGGGTATACCGGATGGCATTGGAGATCAGGTTGGACAAAACCTCTTCTATATTTATTCGGTTTCCCATGATAAAATGATCCTCATCAGAGATTTTTTGAATCAAATGGATGGATTTTTTATCTGCCTTGCTCCGGTAAAAATTAATATGCTCCTTCATCAATTCTTCCAGATTCAGCTCTTCCCTTTCCTGGTTAATAAGACCGGATTCAATTTTGGACAGGTCTAGTAGCTCGGAAGCCAATTCAGTCAGAGATTTGATTTTAGCAGAACTGCGGGCCAAAATTTCTTTTTGTTTATCGGTCACCTCACCTGCCAGGCCGTCCATGATTACATGTAACTGCATGAGAACAGAATTCAGAGGACTCTTAATTTCATGGGCCACCATGGAAACACATTCTGATTTAAACTGATCCTCTTTTTTCAAAGCCGTGAGATCATGAAAGACCGTAACAGTCCCAAGATTCCGGTTCAATCTATCCCTGAAAGGAATACATCTGACACCTATAATGAGATCCTCTTTCCCCTTTCCCATGGGCACACAAATTTCTTCGGTAATCTC
>DAOWDR010000159.1 GCA_030638935.1 Desulfobacteraceae bacterium
GCTTTGCTGCTCATCGGAGCGACCCTGTCCTTTGATCTCATGAGGGTGAGATTCAAACCCATGCTTGCAGCGAGTATTATCAAGCTAGTGGCCATGCCAGGGCTGGCTCTTATGATTTTCTCCGTATTTTCCATCCCAGTTGTTGAATTTTTGCCGGCTTTTATACTCCTTGCCTCCCCCACCGCAACCCTGACTTTTGTCATGGCAAAGGAGATGAACGGGGACCCTGATTTTGCCGTGGCAGCTATTTCAGGTTGCACACTGATTTCAGGGGTAACCTTTTCCATCTGGCTTCATTTCCTGCTATGAATTGAAAATTAAGTAGGGTAGCAGCTTTCCACCAGCTCTTTAACGGATTCAAGATCAGCCAGGGCTTTTTCCTGGGAAACATCCTGCCATCCGTTTTCCTTGATCCGTGTCAGTTCCTTTAAAAATTTGCCAAGGGTCTGGGTGTATCGGGCAGCATTGCCAAGGCCGGTGGTTGTGGGGCCTTTGATTTCACCGCTTTCCCGGCGGATTTCCTGAACTTCCTGAAATGCTTTGTTAATGGATTTTTCTCCGGAACTGATACTTTCCCGGATCTGGTCATTTCCGTGTTCCATTACCTTGCGGGCTTTGTCCACCTTGTGGGGGCTGATACCCAATTCCTTTGCCCGCATCTCATTGGTTTCTTTCCGGTTCAGCCTTGATCTGTCCTTTTCTTCATGGTCCTTTGACCCATGTATATTATCCAGCAGGGCAAGGCAGGTAAGGATATCCTCATCTGACATGTTCCTGCGGTTGCGCTGGACATGGAAGCTGTACAAAACTGCATCATCTTCATTTTCAAAGGGTTTAAATAGGACCGGTACCTTTTCCAGTCCCACTGCTTTTGCTGCGGCAAACCGGGTATGGCCGTCCACCACAATGTTTTTCCCTTCCCAGGCAATGATGGGGAAAATTTCATCAAACCCATTGGTTTCCATGTCTTGCTGAATGGATTCAAGGGTCTCGGTCCCAATGGGAAAAATAGAGGCAAAAGGATCCAGGACAGTTAGCTCGGAAATATTTATAAAATCGGTTTTCATTATTATCACCCTGTTTAGTTTTTTGATATTTTTGTGCTGGTTTGGCAAGGCCAGGTTTATATCCCATTGCTAACCAAGAGTACAATCTTTTTTTTTGCGGCCCAGGATGTGCTGGTAGCGACCCATATCCCTATATGGCAATAGCCGGGATAGTTTAAGCTCCAGTTCCATCACCGTGTCAGGGTCCCGGTCCCGGTCTTTGATGTCAAGGATATAATCATGGAAGACCCGCATGCCGCTGTGGCAAATGATTTGAAAAGGGTGAAACGAGAGCCATTCAAGGACCTCTTCGGGCTTGCGGGGCCAGGTCGGGGTCAGGCCTCCGGGCAAGCCGGAATATTCTTTTTCAAGAATTTTTTTGTAATTGGTCCGGAGCAGGTTTTTAAAAATCATGCCGGTCAGGTTGTAAAAGGTCAATGAAAGCATGCCTTTTACCGTCAGAAGCCTCATTAAATGACTGATTAAATCCCTGGGGTCATTCACCCATTCCAGCACGGCATGGCAGAGTACCAGGTCATATCCGGACAGGTTTTCGGGCATATGTTCCTGGATGGGGCCGTGGAATAGTTCCAGGCGGTGTGCCAGGTTGAGGCCTAAAAATTTGTTTTCAGCCTGGTCAAGCATTTTTGTTGATATGTCGCACAGGGTGATCCTGTGCCCTAATTTTGCCAGGTAGATTGAAAATGGCCCTGATCCGCCCCCGGCATCCAGAATATTTAAGGATCGGCCCCGGGCCGGTAATAGTGCCCGGGGATAAAATTCTCCTAAATCCTTTTCCAGCACCGCCAGGCGGATACGTCCTTTTAGCCCGCCATATACCTTGCGTTGGAAACGGGGGGCCAGATCATCAAAATTCCGGTCGCTTTCCATATTTTTGACTTTCCCTGGTTGGTTCCTGGTTGCTAAATTAAAGTTTTCGTCCTTTGACACAGCCGGTTTTATACCAGAATATAGTTGGTCCGTCTCGTAAAGTTTGATTTTACGGTAGCAAATTCAACCCTATCGTAGGTAACCCGTACACGGGTATAAAATTTCTCCATGGGAATTACAAATGCCATAATAATTATCAATTTGTAAAGACCCGGCTTTTTTATAATCATACGATCAAATGGATACTGAGCAATAGATCAAGATCCATTAAGTAATTTACAAGTAAGGAAACCCTAAATGGCGACCCGGGTATATGTTCATCCAAAAGTTGAGCGACAATTGGCAGCCCTTGAAAAACAGGCAAAAAATTCTTCCATTGCAGCAAACAGAGCCAGGCGCATCATTGATGCCCTGATTCGAGGAATGCGTCTGGCCAGCGCAGGGCTGCTGAAAAGAAAAATAGACAGGCGGGTGAAAAATTGCCTCAAGTTTGATCTTGGCAAGGGCTTCCGGTTGGTCTGTATCAAAGAAGGGAATTTCATTTATGTCCTGTT
Source organism: Desulfobacteraceae bacterium (assembly GCA_030638935.1). Taxonomy (GTDB): domain Bacteria; phylum Desulfobacterota; class Desulfobacteria; order Desulfobacterales; family Desulfobacteraceae; genus NBML01. Next base: position 2,492 of record DAOWDR010000159.1, read on the forward strand.
TGTCGGCGATCATGACAATTGCGATAACTGGCTGGATAACCAGAATAAGAAAATTACCAATAGGATAGACCTTGAAATGGGCTCCTACATCCTTGGGAAAAATTCTACCCCCATGTCCAAAAAAGTTGTATCCAAACCGGTTTGCGTTGATGATTTCTGTTTTTGTCAGATTAGCCAGAAGGATTTGCGACGGGTTTTTAAGGGGCTTACCCGATAAAAGAGAAGTATTGACATCCTTTGATTGCAAGGCTTGAAAACATCCTTCTTGATTCATATTCCTGAATCGGGTATTCTCCATAATCACTGTCTTTATAAATTTAAATATTTTTCCATAAATATTGTTTTAAGGAGTTCTCCATGAAATTTAAATTGACGTCAAAATTATTAATTCCTTTGGCAAGCCTGGTAATCCTGGGCCTTGGTATTTCCATCACCATAGCTTATATCAGCGCTCGAAATGGTTTGGGAAAAGCTGTTACCGAGGAGTTGATGCAGGTTTCCGCTAGTTCGGAATCCAAGGTTTCCCAGTGGTTATCCCGAAATGAAATCGCCATTGATACCTGGGCCCGTATGGATGCGGTGGTCAATTCCCTGGGGGATTCGGATGCTGAAAAATCCCGTGCCGCCGCCAGTTTGCGGATGAAGCAATATATTGATAAATACAAAATTTTTAGCGGTATGCGTTTGACCAATGACCAGGGACTTGTGATCGCATCCTCCC
>DAOWDR010000748.1 GCA_030638935.1 Desulfobacteraceae bacterium
GGGCAGCACGGATGGCGTGAATAGGATAATATATATAGATGAATACTGATACCCCCCGGCAATCCCTTGCCAAAGAATTGTTTATGGGATTCTGTCTTGGCATTGCCAATATTATTCCCGGAGTTTCCGGCGGAACCTTCCTGCTGGTTTTTAAAATTTATGAGCGGGTTTTTGCCATTCTGAATCGTATTAATAAATCCTTTGTTTTCAGGCTTGGGGCAAGTGGTTTTTGTGTAATAAAAAATATGGGTAAAAACGGCAGCATCCAGGAGTTTTTTCTGTTTTTAAGGGAAACTGATTTCCTATTCCTTGTGAAATTGATCGTTGGTGCTGTTGCGGCGATACTTGCCCTTTCTACTCTAATGAAATATTTGCTCATCAACCATTTTACAATGACCTATTCCCTTTTCTTTGGTTTGATTTTCATGTCAATCATCATACCGGTCAAAATGCTGAATTCTCTTAAAGGGATTGTGATTTTTTGGGTCCTGGCGGGTATCATTTCCACTGTATCGGTTTCCTGGTCGGTGAATCCCTATGACAAAGTAAAAATTAAATCTGCCAACCTTGAAACCCGGTATCAACTTCTTTATCCGGACGGAGTTCCAAAGATTTCTTCCCTGGAAAACAACCGGACAGACAGAGCCCTGGAACCAGGGTTATTTGCATTTACGGGGAAATATACAATAGAAGAATATGTATACGCAGCGATTTGCGGTTCTATTGCTGTTTCCGCCATGGTCCTTCCCGGTATCAGCGGGTCCCTGGTGATGATCCTAATGGGCGCTTATTTTGATGTGATCTCTGCCATATCCGCCCTGAGGTTAGGCCATCTGGATACCCTGGCTTTCCTTGGTTGTTTTGGAGCCGGGATTGTGGTGGGCGGCCTTTTGTTTGCAAGATTGATTAATTTTGTATTGAAACGTTATTATAATTCAACCATGGCATTTCTCATCGGTTTGATGATTGGGTCCCTGCACGCCCTTTGGCCTTTTAAAAAGGTTATGACCATGGCCCAGCAGTATGTTAAGCAGGATGGAGGGATTATGGTTATTGAGAACTCTCAAGTGTACACAAATATCAATATTCTGCCCTTATTCAGCAATCAATTTTTGCTGTCCTTTGCATTTTTTCTTGTGGGCTGTGCCGTAATGTACGCTTTTATCCGGACAGAGTCTTCACAAACTCCTTCTTAATGACTGGTATTTAGTATTTCATTGCTCTTGGTTGTTTCAGGGTTCTCCCCTATTTTCATTGTTTGTTCAGAGGGAATCAGGAGGGAAGGCAATCACCTCATCAATGGTGGCAGCATTACAAAAGAGCATGACAAGCCGGTCAACCCCCAGGGCAATACCGGCCGCATCGGGCATGGTTTTAAGATCGGCTAGAAATTTTTCAGGCAGGGGAAGGGATGGCTGGCCCCTGTCGGCTCTGATTTGATTTTCCAATAGAAATCGTTGCCGTTGTATAACCGGATCATTAAGTTCTGTGAACCCGTTTGCCAATTCTATCCCGGCCACATAGAGTTCAAATCGCTGGGCAAGTTTTTTGTTTCCCGGCTTGAGCCTGGCCAAAGATGCAAGTTGTGCCGGGTAATCATATAGGATACAGGGCTGTTTGGTTCCAAGACAGGGCTCAACCTCAAATCCCATGATTTCATCGAAACCTCCGTCTTCAAGGGCCCGGGACACTGATTTGGACCCAAAGGAGTTAAATGCCTGTTCAACTGTCAGCCTGTCAAAGGGGAGGCTAAGGTCGATGGTATAATTCTGGTAGGCAAGGGTAGACCCCATTCCCAATCCCGCTGCAATCTGCCTCAAAAGGGACTGGCACTGGTCCATTAAATCAAGATAGGTGGCGCCAGTGGCATACCACTCAAGCAGGGTGAGTTCAGGCAGGTGGCATGGGCCTTGTTCATTTTTTCTGAAGCATTTACAGAGTTGAAAAATTTTTTCAAAGTTTTGGGATAAAAGGCGCTTCATGAATAGCTCAGGGGATGCCTGTAAATACTGAGACTCTGATAATAAAGGATCAATGTGGGCTTCGGGAATAATGCTAGGACTACGGATGGGGGTTTCCACTTCGAGAAAGTTGTTGCCCATGAAAAAATCCCTTATGAAATGGATCACAAGGGATCTTGTTCTTAAATTGCTGAAATGTCTGGTGTGCATGGTCTGGTTTTTTTTAAGAAAAGTAAATGTTATTTAATCTCATAGAGATCTTTTGGCCTGTCCTGGAGGTAAATCCGATCATACTTGGTTTTGTCTGCTTTTTCAAAAAAATCATACCCCTTTTCCCGGCAGGCTTTACAGGCATTTATTGGAATGTGGACTCCGAGGATATGGTTTCCCGGGGTGGCCTTTGAATCAACTTCAAAGCTGCCCCCACAGTCCCGGCATATCCATATTTTTTCTTTTTGTCGCTCAAATATATTGTCTGTATCATAGAAAACCTCTTTGTGACGAACAATCAGTTCACCCGGCTTTCCGGATTTTTCCCGCAACTCATCCCGCTGCTGCCAATAGGCATTGATCTGGTCGGTGGTCTTTTTGATTTTGTCGGTAATACTCACAGATTGTTTAAGTTTTTCCGGGTTATAATCAGGCTCCACAACACCGGAATAATCCAATCCGGCCATGGCAAGAATAATACCTAGATTGACATAGGGAAGGGCTCCCTCAATGGCATATCCGCCTTCAAGGACTGCAATATCCGGTTTGAGCATGGATGTTAGTTTTGCATACCCCTGGGCAGAGAAATTCATATTGGTCAAAGGATCTGTGTAGTGGTTGTCCTGACCGGCTGAATTAACCACAATATCCGGTTTGAATTCAGCCAGTATCGGCATCACACAATTGCGGATTACATAGAGATAACCTTCCGTGGAAGTGCCGGGCGGTAGAGGAATATTCAGGTTGGATCCCTTGGCATTTGGACCGCCAAGCTCACCTGGAAACCCTGTGCCGGGATACATGGTTCTGCCGTCCTGATGAAGGGAAATGAATAACACATCGGGATCATGCCAGAAAATATCATTGGTACCGTCTCCGTGGTGGCAGTCCGTATCAATGATTGCAATTTTTTTTACGCCAAACCGAGATCTGATATACTCAACCATGATAGCTTCCATGTTAATATGGCAAAATCCCCTGCCGCCGTGGGACACACGCATGGAATGGTGTCCAGGTGGCCTGACAAGGGCAAATCCGTTTTTGACTTCCTTGTTCATGACAGCATTGGCAATGGCCATGGCTCCGCCTGCGCTGATGAGATGGGATTCAGTGGTCACAGATTTTTCATCGGGCACACAAAAATGGGTTCTCTGGATATCATGGGCGGTTACAATGTCTGGTTTGTATTCAATAATACCCGGGATATCAAAAACACCCTCTTCAAGAACCTGGTCCTGGGTATAAAGCAGCCGCTCTTCTCTTTCCGGATGGGTTGGATCAATGGCCCAGTCAAATGCGGGGAAGAATACAAGTCCTGTTTTATTTAATGCTTTTACCATGTTTTCCTCAAAATTTATTGCAAAACCGTTTCAAAGCCTTTGATCAGACCCGGTTTGAGCTGGATTTTTGTTCTGTATATTTTCCCCCTGGGTGAAAAATTCCGGACAATATTGAATTTTTGGAATTCAACCACCTCCACCTCATCCAGGTTTTCAGGGTCTGCTCCTGAGTTCAGGGCTTTTTCCTTTAACAGGGTATAGGCTGTTTCAATTAGGTCATCTTCAGAATATGTTTTAGAAATGGGTTCGGCAAAACCTTCTTCATGGGCCGTCACAATCCCCTGCTCGGTATCGGCGTTCACCGAAACTTCGCAGGTGGTTCTGGCAAGGGCGGCTCCAATGGCATTTGCAACGTATGATTTCGGTACTGCCATGGTTTTGATCTGGTAAAGTTCCTCTATCTTTTTTGCAAAAAATTTGGCCGGCCCCCCCAGCAGGAGAATCATTTGGGGGCTGAGTTTATACCCCTCCAGAAAATCATGGACAGTATACACGGGCTGGGAATTGAGCACATCTATCATTTCAAAGGTTTTTTTCAAAATAATTGTGCAGCATTTTTTGAAAATATGGTCTGCGGCGTCCAGATCTGAAAGGTTCAATTGCTTGGCTATTTCGTGAATTCCGGATCTGGCCTTGTCCTTGTCTCCTTCATCCATCATCCCTAGTACCACCAGTGCATCTGTGGGGGTTGGGGCAGGCCCGCCAAAGGCCATGGCAGGTCCCTTTCTGTCGGGGCCAATGGACAGTTCTCCTTGATTCACCCTCAGGGTACTGTCTCCTCCAATACCCTTTGAATCTGTTCGAAGGGACCTGATCAGACTTTTATATTTCCCCCTCTTGATCCCCAAAGGTTCCAGCAAAGGGGCTTTGTCAACCAGAAAGGCAATATCCGTTGTGGTACCGCCAATGTCCAGAACAATTGCATCCTGGTTGGCAGGGGCATAGGGGATGGCACCCATGATGCTTGCTGCAGGGCCTGATAAAACAGTCTGGCCCGGAAAATCCATGGAAGATTCAAGGGTCATTGTTCCACCGTCTGCTTTTAGAATCTGGATGGGAATGGTCAGTCCTTTTTCGGCAAGGGATTTTTTAACCGCTTGGAAAAAGGTTTTGTGTAGCTCAAATACAGCAGCATTTAAATGGGTGGTGGCAATTCTCCTGGGAAAATTCAAGTTTCCCGATACATGGTGGCCCAGGAAAACTTTTTTAAAATATTTATTGAGTATCCGCTTGATCAGGATTTCGTGGGAGGGATTTCTGATGCAGAATTTGCTGACCACGCCTACATATTCCACCCCGTCTTTTTTTAATTTTTTGGCAACATCTTCAATTTCCCTTTTATTTACCGGGGCTTTTTCCCTTCCCCTGTGGTTGATGGATCCTGCCACGGTGTAATAATGGTCTCCGGTGCTGAAAAATTTAGGGTCGATGCCCGGACCTGCTGAAACAATCATACCAATGGGTCCCATGTCTTTCTGGACAAGGGCATTGGTCGTCAGGGTTGTTGAAATGACTACCCGTTTGATCTCCTCAGGATTCCTGTTATCCAGAAGTTTAGTAAAGCCTGAGAGTACGCTATTGAAAAGATTGGCTGGGTCAGTGGGTACTTTAACTTTTTTTTCAATACCCTTGCTGCTTAGGAGAACAGCATCTGTATGCGTACCGCCAACATCTAATCCTATTATCATGGCAGGTTCCTGTTCATATGGATTGTAATCAACTGATACTGTGGGCCAGTTACTTTGGTATCAGCAATACCAAGGGAGCTTGTCAGAAAAAACAAGGGTTGTCAATGAAGTTTTTACGAGTGTTTAAAGATCTGGGAGGTGTTTCAAACTTGTAATAATATCTAATCTAAATTATCAATTAATAACATTGTTTTTTTGAATAAATGAACACTATTTTTAAAGTTTTTATGGCAGCCATTGATTTGTCGAAGAATAAAAAAATCATAGATTTTTTTTGGCAAAATTTATGAATTTACTGCAGATGGGGGACTGGGTTCTTTTTTGGGGCAGGGTCAGGTAAAAATACCGATTAAGGTCCAACCCCTTAACAGAAAGTGCATGGACCCGGCCGGTCTCAATTTCATTGGCCACGGCAATGGTGGAGAGAATGGAGATGCCCACCTGATTCAGTATCCCCTGTATCACTGACACTGAATTTCCCATTGTGACACAGAGTTTGAGATCCCGGGAATTAAAACCTGCCTTATCCATGCTCCCAAGGATGGATTGCCAGGTTCCAGATCCTTTCTCCCTGGCAATAAAGGGTTCGGAAAATATTTTTGAACAATCAATAAATCTGCGGTTTGCCCACTTATGTCCTTTCGGTACAATCAGTTTCATTTCATCTGAGCTAAGTTTTTCCTGGCAGATGGCTGGGTCCTCTTTTAAGGCGCCAACCACCCCGAGTTCAATTTTCCCTTGTTTAATGGCATCAATAATCTGGGTGGTATCCCCGGCAGACAGGGCGATGGCGACATCGGGGAATTTTTTGGAAAATGAGCCGATGAGTTTTGGGATAATATAACCGGCAGGAATGGTGCTGCCTCCGATATTCAGTTTTCCTTTTGTATGCCCTAAAAAATCAAGCATGGCAGATTCGGTGAGATCCCTTAACCCTAAAAGCTGTTTTGCGTGATCATAGAGAATCATGCCTGCCCTTGTGGGTTCTGTGGTTTTACCAAGCCTGTCTAAAAGTCTGCATTGGAAGTGTTCTTCAAGTTCCTTGATGTGGGTGGATACGGTTGGCTGGGAAAGATTGATGGCTTCCGAGGCCTTGGAAAAGCTTTTTTTTTGAACCACCGATACAAAAATGTGAAGCTGCCATAGATCCATTTTTTATCCTTGTTGTTACTGCTCTATCCCGATATCACGATCCTAGGGCTCAACCGTTAAGCTTGGGGAATTTTTCCATGAGTTTGAGCTTTACCGGTTCCGGTACCATATCTGAAATATCCCCGCCAAATTGGGCGGCCTCTTTTATAATGGAAGAACTGGTGAATATCCACCTAAGACCTGTCATTAGGAATACCGACTGAACATCCTTGTTTAATTTTCTGTTCATCAGGGCCATCTGGAATTCGTTTTCAAAATCAGAGATGGCACGCATGCCCCGGATGACGGCCACTGCATTTTTCATCCGGGCGTACTCCACCAACAGACCGTCAAAGGTATCCACCTGCACGGGTGAAAGTCCGTTCATGCTTTGTTTGATCATATCCACCCGTTCAGCCGAGGAAAACAATGCTTTTTTAGACGGGTTGTGCAAAACAGCCACAATGACCTCATCAAATATTTCAAGGGCTCTTTCTATTACATCAACATGGCCGAGGGTCAGGGGGTCAAAAGAGCCCGGATAAATCGCTACTTTTTTTATGTCACTCATGGTTGCAAGATCCTTTGTCAATTACCTCTTTTCTTAAAAAGGAAATAAAAGTCTTTGAGTATTTTTTTTGACGGTAAATGTCAAGCCCGTTAGATGGATTGGCAAGGGATTCCTTAAATGATTGCTCCGCAACAACAATGCCATCGGGTTTCAAAAGATCGATAAAGCCGGTCTTCTCAAGGGTTGTTTCAACATGGCCCCTGCCATAGGGCGGGTCAATGAAAATTAGATCAAAGGGGGCGGCTTTAAGGGCTTGGGGAAAAGGGAGGGCAATAATATCATGGTGAATAAGCAAGGCCTTTTCTTTCATCCTGCATAGATCAATATTTTTTTGGATAATGGTGCAGGAAGAAAGGGAAGCATCCACAAACACCCCATGACCTGCCCCCCGGCTTAAGGCCTCCAATCCCAGGGCGCCGGTGCCGGCAAACAGATCCAGGACCCTGGCATTCCTTACCCCGGGGCCCAGTATGTTAAAAATAGCCTCCCTGACCCTGTCCGATGTTGGCCTGATGTCATTGCCCTGAACCTGGATCAGTTTGCGTCCCCGCAAGTTTCCGCTGATAATTCTCATGGATAGCCCTAGGACTTTGAGATCTTTTTTTTGATGTAATGGACGCTGGTGCCTATCCTTTTGGCGGTTGCCTTTAGGTCTCCCTTGTCCTGGTCCACCTTCCTGCGGATATATTCTTGTTCAAATCTTTTTTTGGCCTGGTCCAGATCATCCATGTTGAAGAGCCTCCGCCTTTCAACGGCTTGTTTGGAAGACTGTTCCGATGTAAATTCAGGGTTATAGGGCTGGGGCAGATCATCCATGCCAATTACTTGCCCTTCCACCATGATGGATAGACGTTCCACCAGATTTTTCAACTCCCTGACATTTCCCTGCCACGGGTATTGATCCAGAAGTACAAGGGACTCCTGGGAAAGGGATTTTTTGGGATCGGAAGACTGCATGGCCATCTTGGCAAAAAATGTATCCACCAACAGGGGAATATCTTCTTTCCTATCCCTCAGTGAAGGAACATTGATGGGGATGACATTGAGCCTGAAAAAAAGGTCCTGCCTGAAATTACCCTTTTCAATCTCTATTTCAAGGTTTTTATTGGTGGAGGCAATGAGCCTTACGTCCATGTGAAGGGTACGTCCGCCGCCAATACGCTGGAATGTTTTGGATTCAAGGGCCCTTAAAATTTTGGCCTGGGTGTTGATGTTCATATCCCCGATTTCATCCAGAAAAAGGGTGCCCCCCGAGGCCAATTCAAATTTGCCCTTGTTTTTAGAGGTGGCTTTATCAAAGGCACCTTTTTCATGGCCAAATAATTCACTGTCGATGTTTTTTTCGGGAATAGCGGCACAATTGATAATAATAAAGGGCTCCTCCGGCCGGGTGCTGAACTGGTGGATGGTCCTGGCTACCATTTCCTTGCCTGTCCCGTTTTCTCCGGTTATCAAAATGGAGGCATCTGACGGGGAGGCCGTCATTATTTCTCCGTATAACTTTTGAACCGCAGGACTGGTACCGGTAATGGAGTTTTTTTCTATGGCTTTTTTACGCAGATAAATATTTTCTTCTTCCAGTTTTCTAAAATTCAATGCATTGGAGATGGTCACCATGACCTTGTCAATTGACAAGGGCTTTTCCAGAAAATCAAAGGCGCCTGATTTTGTGGCATCCACAGCCGATTCAATGGAGCCGTGTCCTGTGATCATGACCACCGGGAGATTAGGTGACATTTTTTTAATCTCTTTTAGGGTGTCAATGCCGTCCATTCCGGGCATCCAGATGTCCAGCAATACAATATCCGGGGATTCGGCTTCTATTTTTTTTAGGGCTTCATACCCGTTATAGGCATGCATCACCTCAAAGCCGTCATCTGAAAGGATTCCCTCAAGGGAGTCTATGATGGTTGATTCATCATCAACAATTAAAACTGCCGGGTACATAAGATAATTTCCTTTCTTTGTAAGTTAAGTATTATTCCGTGTCAGGATCTTTCCTTCAACGGAGGATTGATCATGCCGGAAGCTCAATGATAAATTTTGCGCCCCTTGGCAGGTTGTCCTGAACCCGGATCACGCCGTTGTGGTTCGAAATAATCGAATTTACAATGGCAAGGCCCAGTCCCATACCAGATTTTTTGGTTGAAAAATAGGGTTCAAATAATTTTGTTTTTTCCTTGTCGGAAATTCCTTTGCCGTTGTCTGCTATTTCAATCCGGACAATTTTCAGAATTTGATCATAGGAGACGTCAATGAGGATGATTCCTTCTTTATTTACAGCGTAGACCGCATTGTCAAACAGGTTGATAAAGGCCTGTTTCATATGCTGATGGTCCAGTTTCAGGAAGGGAATACCCTCACCAAAATTTGACTGAATATCCACTTTTTCAAGCCCTTCCCTATACAAAACAATGGTTTCTAAAATGACATTTTCAATTCTGTCCTTGGAAAAATTGATGTCCGGGAATCTGGCAAAGGTTGAGAACTGATTTACCAGATTTCGGATCAGATCCACATGTTCCACTATGGTATCGGCACAACCGGTAAAGATATCATCGTTGATCTGTTTTCCATATTTGCGTTTAAGCCGCTGGGCTGATAATTTTATGGGGGTCAGGGGATTTTTTACCTCGTGGGCAATCCTGCGTGCCACCTCACGCCATGCCACCATGCGCTGGGCTTTTTCAAGTTCCGTGACATCATCAAACACCAGTACCGCCCCGATGTTATGATCTGTATCATCTTTTAAGGTGCTGTAATGCAGAGAAAAATGTTTGGGCACACCGGATATGCTGGCGGAAATTGGAACCTCCATATTTTTCATGCCCTGGACAGCCTGTTCATAGATTTTATTGGCAGTTTGAAGGTATTCTCCCCTGAGCACCTGTCTGAAGTTCTTGTTTAAAATATTCAGGCTATTGATGCCCAGCATGGATTCTGCAGCCTTGTTAATGGTGGTGATGGTCCCTGCGTTATCAAGGGAAATAACGCCTGCGGAAATGTGCTTCAGAACAATTTCAATATACTGCCGGCTTTTTTCCAGCTCTGCATTCTGCTCTTTGAGCATCTCCCCTGACAGGGCAATCTGTTCCCGCCCTGTTGCCAGCTGCCGGGTCATGGAGTTAAAGGATTTGATCAGGGTGCCCAGTTCATCATCTGTTTGAAAGTCAATTTGGTAATTGAGGTCTCCGTCGGCAATTCGCTGGGTGCCTTCTGCAAATTTCATGATGGGAATGGTAATGGATTTGGCCATTTGAAATCCGAACCAAATGGCACAGAAGACAACCAGAAGAGCAACTATGGACAGGGCAATATAATAGGAAATCTGGGCCGGTTTTTTGGTCAGTTTGAGCTGCTGGTATTCTTCAACCCCTTTCAAAATGGCTTTGAGGTTTTCCGACAGGTCAGGGGATACCAGGGTGGTGATAACGATAAACCCTTGGGCCTTTGACGGCTCTATATCAAAGGGAATGGTGGAAATGGTCCTTAAAAATTCTCCTTCTTCAATGGACTGGTAAATGGTGTTGCTGACCTTTGTTAAGGGAATTTTGGTCAGATCTGTTGTGGTTAACAGCCCAAAATAAAGGGGTTCCAATTCATTGGCCAAAGAGAGGCATACCCTTTTTGCATCCGGTGTATAGACTTCAACACCATGGCGGTTAAAGGCCCGCTGGACCACCTGGGCATAGCGGGTTAGTTTTTTCCTGTTTTTTGGTTGCAGCAATTTTCTTGAATCAATCTGAAAGGCCGCTCTTTTGGCAGAAAATTCATTTTGTGCTTCAATATATTCATATAATTTTTGCCCAACGGTCAGGGAACTGTCAAGGGTCTGTTCCACAGGGGCATTAAACCAGAAGGCAATGGATGTGGAGATAAATTGAATGGAAAAAAAGAAAAGCACTGTGGTCGGCAGCAGGGCAAGTATGATAAAGGCCGTGACCAGCCTCGTTTTCAGCTTGGAACCCAGAATATTGTTCTTTTTTTCGTAATATAGCTTGGCCAGGTTCCGGAAGACAAGCAGAAACAGGCTCAGCAGCAACAGCAGGTTGATATTGATCAGGATAAACATCAACACGGTGCTGGACAGGGAAAAATCCGTTCCAAAGGGGGTGATCCTTGTTTCGACAATGGTAAGGCCCCCTACGATGATCAGAATGACCAGAATAAGAAGTCCTTCTTTTTTTCTTCTGGAGCGTCGTTGTGCTGAATTTTCTTGTTTTTCGGTCATAAACTTGATTGTTTGGCAGGCTTTGACAAGGTTATGGTTAATATGTAAAGTTTATCAAATACCAATCTGTTTCAAAATCCCAGAAGGATACAAAAAATAAAACATAGTGAAGGGATAGGGGCAGGGTTACCTTGTCCAGCTCAGCTTTAATCCGGATCTGGTACTTACCTCCCTTGACAAGTTTTTCCAATGGAATGACCCTAAGATTGTCCACAGCGGTCATCCAGGATTTTGCTTCTTCAAAGGATTGGGTTACGCTGGGTTTTTCATCTTTCCAGGGCCGGGAAATAGAGAATTCTTCTTTCAGGGAATTGTATTTAACCGTGGATTTTATCTGGATATCGGCAATTTTTTTGTCAAACAGGGAGCTGGTTGTTCTATATAGGGAAACGTAAAAGGAAAAAGTTGTTGGGATTCCGTTTTGAACAGCCTGGTTGATTTTGTCGGTAAATGCATTTTTAACCTCAAAATAAGTCAAAAGATCATCCCGTGTGTTGGCAAGCTTGATATTGGCAAGGATGGCATTGTCATCGGCAAAAGTGTTCATGGGAACAAGAAGACTGACCCAAATGATGAAAACAAGGGGGAGAAGATATCTTTTTGAATGCATAAACAATTTCATAGCCAGGTATCCTATTCCATTTTTGCGGGTCCGGTTTCCCAGGAATCTTTATTTTCAAGAAAAGTTTTAATGAACAAATGGTTCAGGAAGTGCCCGGACTTATGGGTAATAATATGTCCCTGAATGGGCATGCCCAGAAGGGAAAAATCCCCCAGACTATCCAGCAGCTTGTGCCGGACAAATTCATCGGGATAGCGCAACCCTTCTTCATTTAATATTCTATCCTTATCAATAACGATGGCATTGTCAAGACTTCCTCCTTTTCCAAGGCTGAATTTTTTTAAAAGCTCAAGGTCCTGGATAAATCCAAATGTCCTGGCATGGCTGATTTCCTGCTCAAAATTATTTTTTGCACGGTCATAGGTGATTTTTTGTTTTCCAATCAAGGGATGGGAAAAGTCAATGGAACAGGTGATTTTAAAACAGGGTTCCGGCAGGACCATCACAGATTTGTCCTGGTCTTGAACCTTAATGGGTTTTTTGACAATGATAAAATGTTTGGGCGCCTCCTGCTTGACAGTTCCGACGGCTGTCAAAGCCCTGGTGAAGTCCTTGGCGCTGCCATCCATAATGGGCATTTCATAATCATCTACTTCAACCAGA
>DAOWDR010000689.1 GCA_030638935.1 Desulfobacteraceae bacterium
ATGTTTTTCGTAAAGAAAATAACAGCATAGGGTTTTTAAACCCAGGACTTTTTGTCTCCAATGACTGTCCCTTTACCCGGCACCGTCAGGGTGAAGGGACGCCGCTAAATCCCTTCCGCTCGTCCTGAGCGGAAGGGAAGCGGAAATGACCGAATCTATACCGTCCTGGTGATCCGGTCATTTAACGCCGCTCTGTCCCTTCACCCTGCCGATGCCTGGATACCATCGTTCATCACAGGTACCCGCCAAAAAAGGCCCTCCATATGATCCGTGCAAATTTTAAAGCTTATCAATGTATTTACCTCTCTATGGACAAATCCCGACCGGGAGTGTTATTCTCCAAATAAGTGGACTGCCGTACCTTCGGGTCAAAGGATTTGAGGATACCATATATGGTGGTCTGAAAATCATAAAGAAAACGACCAATTACAGGGATAGTCTTGGGGTATTTTGAATCAGAAAATCAAGTTCAAATAAATAGAAGTCAACGCAAAATTGAAAGAGGGTATGGGTCAACAAAAATAGACACATTCCGGGGATTTTATACTGATTACGTGCACTGGCTTCCACTGAGTGATCGAAATTATGGCATCGTTACCGATTGTGTGATAAAAACCCTCTGAGGAGATAAATAACATGACGAGTGACGAGAAATTCATGATAAAGGCAATTGAAATGGCCGAGCAAGCGGTAGTGCACGGGAATGAGCCGTTTGGAGCAATACTAGTGAAAGGTGATGAAATAGTCTTTGCAAACGAAAACCAAATCTATACGAAAACCGACCCTACGTTCCATGCGGAGGCAGGGCTTCTGCGTAGGTTTTGCACGGAGACGCATATCACCGATTTAACCAACTATACGCTGTATTCGAACTGCGAACCGTGCTTCATGTGCTGTGGCGCAATGGTATGGATGAAGGTCGGCAGACTCGTATACGGTGCGAGCGACATCGACCTGTGCTCCCTTCTGGGAGGAAAAGGCAGCTACTGCTGTGAGACGGTCTTCGGACAGTCGCCACACAAACCTGAAGTGACCTCCGGTGTTCTGCGTGAGGAGAGCCTCAAAGTTTTGGCCTCTTACTTCGTCAACCATGAGAAGGGCTAATAGCGTGCGTAAAGAGTCAGAAAAATATTTATGAATTCAGGCTGTATCCATGACCCGGTCAAGGTGTGAGATTATGGTATACATAGTCGCTGTCCAAAATTCCAAATCGGGCAGGATTAATAGAAGAGCGTTTAATCGATTGTTGCATGCCAGCACTTGCGTTTAAGGTTGCTCTCAGATTTGCAACAAATCGATTAAATGTATGAACTGGATGGTAATATTTACCGGATCGGCTATGGGGATTGTATGGTTCGCTAAGCGCTTACCTTGCAAAGGTGACACTCAAAGACGTAAGCATAGTCGATGCTTACATCTATACATTGCGGTCAGCGTGAGGTATCCCCATGCACGACCGCTACAGCTCTGCAGCTAACAATCGCATACACTCGGATTATTTGCTCTGCTGTGCGTAGCAAATAACCGGTGATGCGGGGGGGGGGGGATAAATTTAGGAGGGCTTTGTGCCAGACAAAAAGAGAATAGCGCTTCTTATTGATTGCGATAATGTTAGTCATAATTCAATAGAAGGCGTTTTGGAAGAACTCGCTAAATACGGCATGGTAAACGTTCGACATGCACATGGGGATTGGAATAATCCATCATTATCTGGTTGGGAGGATAAATTACATCCTTATGCCATAAGACCAATGCAACAGTTTGCATACACAAAAGGAAAAAACGCCACTGATTCCGCAATGATTATTGATGCAATGGATTTGCTTTATAGTAAGAATATTGATGCATTTGCATTGATGACAAGTGATAGTGATTTTACACCTCTCGTTTTAAGGATTCTTGAAAGCGGAATGCCTGTTTACGGCTTCGGTGAAAAGAAAACACCCCAACCATTTGTGGATGCTTGTTCCCCATTTATATATACAGAAAATTTGGTTTCTGAGGAAAAAGAAGATAAAAAAGGAAATACAAAGTCATTATCTAAAAGGGATACAAAGGCATTAAGAGGGGATACTTCTCTGGTTCGATTGCTTAGAACGGCTGTTGAACAGACGGCAGAGGATGATGGTTGGGCCCATATGAGTAAAGTGGGTAGTTACATATCAAATAATAATAGTTCATTCTCGTCAATAAACTATGGATATAAGAAGCTTGGTGACTTAATAAGGGCGAGCGAGTTGTTTAATATCGAAATGAGAAACAATGGTTCAGCCATGTATATTAGGGATATTCGTCAATTATAATAAGTCGTACTCAACTTTTAATTCAAATACTGGGTGTTCTCCATGCGAACAAACTGCCTGTAAATTAAAACTGAGAATTCAATTTGTATTAATAGCACATGAGACTCCGTGCATATATATATGCCTTGACAATTGATAGTTGTCTATATATATGTATAGATTAATAACTCTTAACGTATATATAATTATGACCGCTATGCAAAAAAAACAAAAAAAAATAATTCGAGAACAATTGGATGGTACATTAAGTCGCTTTTCAAGTATTGCCTCGGTAAATAGGCCGATGAAGGGTTGGATTCGTGCCATACGAGATGCTTTGGGGATGAATATGCGACAATTTGCCGACCGGCTTGGAGTCAGTAAATCTCGAATCCCCCGGATAGAACAGGATGAGATTACAGGAAGCCTTACCCTGAAAACCATGAATCGAGTTGCAGATAAGCTTGATTGTGTTTTTGTTTATGGATTTGTACCCTGTACAAGCTTAGACGATACTGTCAGAAAACAAGCCTCGATTGTTACCCAAAGACGGATGAACAGGCTGATGCACACCATGAATTTGGAAGCTCAAGGACTTTCACCTGAAAATACTAAAAAAGCATTTGATCATATGGTGGAAGAAGTAATTGATTCGCCTTCTATGTTGTGGGAGAAGGACAAATAATGATAGAGTATACAGACGGAGCAACCCCTTTCGATTATGACGAACTCAAAGGGCTTTTGCCGACACATATTACAACCCGTGGCGAACTCGATTTTTTAGAAATGGACAATATCAACCAGGCGATCATTTGGAGTGGAAATCTAAAAACTAATGATATTTTAAATATCGAATTTATTTGTAAACTTCATAAAAAAATGTTTTCTAATGTCTGGAAATGGGCCGGGAAATTCAGGAAATCAAATAAAAATATTGGAATCCCATATATTCAGATTGCTGTGGAATTACAAACATTGTGTGATGATTCACAAGCATGGATAGAGTATGATACTTATTCACCCGATGAATTTGCGGCCAGATTTCACCACAGGTTAGTCTTCATTCATCCATTTTCGAACGGAAATGGCAGGCATTCACGGCTTATGGCAGATTTAATTCTTGAAAAATTATTCGCCGCAGAAGTTTTCTCTTGGGGTGCAGAGCGCCTTGCAAACCGAAATAAAACAAGAGATAAATATATTAAAGCTTTAAAATTGGCAGATGAGCATGATTATTCTCTATTGCTTAAATTTGTTAGATCCTGAAATTGAGAACAAAAACTGAGAGGTTGAATGAAAATAGCAGTCCCAAGCACTGAGCCAAACTTGGACGGCATGGTGGAGAACAAAATGGGTATAGCTGCCCATTTGCTGGTAATCGAAACCGATGATATGTCCTTTGAGGTCTTGGACGGACCACCACGTTCATCTCGATCCGGGGCTGGCGTACAGGCTGTTTCCCAGGTTATGGATATGGGTGCTAAGGTAATTCTTGTTGGCTATATTTCTCCACATATTGCTAGTATATTGGCAGAACAAGGTATTGAAATTGTCACACAAATTTCTGGTTCAGTAGTTAAGGCAGTCACCAACTATATGGGTTCGCAGTCCTCAAACTCCAAGCTTAAGAACGACGAACCAAAGTCCAGGGAATCCGCATCCCAGGATCAATGGATTACGGCTATGGGTATGGGGCTGCGCCAGTTCCAGTCCTTTTTACCTCTGCTCATCGGTGTGATCCTGTTGCTGGGGCTGTTTCAAGGGTTTGTGTCAAAGCAGGCACTGCTTTCTCTTTTTTCCGGCTCTGCCCTGCACGATTCATTCTGGGGAGCTTGCTTGGGAAGTGTCATGGCTGGAAATCCCGTCAACAGTTACGTAATAGGCAAGAGTCTTTTGAGTATTGGTGTGGGGCTATCCGGGGTCACGGCATTGATGCTGACCTGGGTCAATGTTGGATTGATTCAGCTGCCAGTGGAGTCTAAGACTCTGGGCATCCGTTTTGCTCTGGTGCGCAACATTGCCGCATTTATCGTGGCCGTAATTATGTCTTTTATCGTTGTTTGGTTTGCAGGAGGGGGTGTGTATGAGCCAGGACAGTAATTCTTCGGTTTACTTGCGTTTTACGGCTTTAATACAGCCATGGTTGTTTCCTTTGGGGATTGCCGGTCTGTACGGGCTCGGGATCATGTTTTCACCTGAGAGTACTCATCGGGCATTGCATATGAGCAGTTCTATGTTCCGGCAGCTTGCTCTGCCCATATGCCTGGCTCTTATCATGATGGTGGTGCTCAACCGGTTTTTATCCCCGGAAGTGGTAACGCTTTTTTTAGGTCGGAGTGCTGGTATAAAAGGCGTATTTCTTTCATCCTTGGCTGGTGTTTTGTCAATGGGACCTGTTTATGTTTGGTATCCATTGCTCAAAACCTTGAAGGATAAAGGAGCCTCGGAATTCCACATTGCCAATTTTATAGGTAACCGTTCGGTCAAACCCGTTCTTCTGCCGGTGTTGGTGATATATTGGGGTTGGTACTTTACCGCCTTATTTGTGTTGGTTAGCCTTGTGGGAGCATTAATCGTGGCCTGTATCGTTAGCATGTCTTGTCCCAATTTTAACTGTTCGAAGAGCGATAGAAGCTAACCTGAATCAATATGAAACTATGTTGTTAAAATCTTATTTACAATCCCCACATATATTGATAAAAATCTCAAGGTTTTTTGGTTTAACATATTTTGCTGATTATTGGGTTACTTACGATACAGGAGATAAAAGAGACTTGTTAGTATGTTAAAACCGGTTGATAATCAATTCGATATAAGATTAGCATTGCTTGGTTTTTTTGTCGCCCTGTTCAGTGCAGGTATCGGTATAGGCGGCGGGACACTTTTAGTTTCCATTTTAATGACCGTATTTGGTTTTGATTTTAAAAAGGCCGCAAGTACTTCTTTATCAACGATTATACCAATCAGCTTTATAGGATCAGTCAATTATTTTATTTTTCTCCCTGAAATTTCGCTTCAATATTATTACATATTTATTCCCGCATGTATGGTTGGAACACTATTAGGAGGGAAAATAGTTCAGAAACGCCAAAACGGGTGGTTAAAATTTATATTTTCATTGTTCTTGCTTATTGTCAGTCTGAGAATGTTGAAGCTGTTTGACTTCCCTTCCCTGATTTACAGCGGGCTGCTGGATATATTATTTTCAAATGAATATTTGCTCATAGCCCCAATTGGGATTCTTATCGGGATTATTGCGGTACTTTTAGGAATAGGATGCGGGTTACTCATTGTACCGTTTTTTGTAATTATCATGGATTTAAATATACACGAAGCTATAACATTATCCTTAACAACCATGTTTTTTTTGTCGATTTCAGCAACTGTTATTAACAACAAATTGAAAGCATTGGATTTAACTCCACTAAAAAGTCTATTCATTCCGGCATTAACAGGGGCGGCTATAGGGGCGGCCATTTCAAATTACCTTCCCGGCGCCATACTTAAAAAACTATTTGGCATTTTTTTATTCATGATAGCATGCAACTATATAATTCATGAATTAGCAATGCATCATAAATTGACAGTATCGGTAAAAAGATACTGGAAAGGAATCAAACAAGTATTATGAATTTATATGAAGAGTTAAAAGAAGCCCTGGGCAAAGAGATACAAAAACACAATCTTGCGGGACAAAATATAAGTGTAAGATGTAAAGCGCTTTCCGCCAAAGAAGCAATAGGAACGCCTGAACATGACGATTACCCGATCATCAAGGGTAAAGAAGTTATGGTAGAAGCTGTTTTTAAAGGGGCAAAAGGGCAGGCTTTTGCGGATGAGTTTGAAAATGCAGATTATAGTGTAGATGATCTTTTAAAAATTGATTTGAATTCAAATAAGAGCAGAGCCAGTTTTATCTCCGGTCTGAATGCCGTTTACAGATATCTTAACCTTTGCGATAAAACCATTCACTGCAAGGATGCCGAGCCCAAGGAATGTGCAGATAAAGTTTCTGAGTTTATCGGATCCAGGAAAAACGTTTTTCTTGTCGGACATCAACCCAGATTCCTTGAAATGCTTGTAAAGCAGTACAATGTCCGGGTTGTTGATATGGATCAGGACAATATCGGTTCAGATGTTTTCGGTACCACTATTGAACCGCCGGAGATGACTCCTGATGCCGTGAAATGGTGCGATTTAATATTTGCCACAGGGTCTACCATTGTAAATGGATCAATCACCAATTTTGTAAACAAAGATAAACCAGCACTTTTTTATGGTGTTACCATTTCAGCGGCAGCAAAAATATTGAATTTACAAACATATTGTCATTGCGGGCACTGATTGTTTGTTTAAAAGGATATGTGATTATAAAGGAATCACATCCAAGGCATCGGATATGTGGTCACAGAATATACCTGTGATGTTGTTGATATCGCCGATGCCGTGATCCACCACCTGGACCTCTATACCATTTTGCTCAAAGGTTTTCTGCCAGGAATCTTCTTCACAGGTGAGGTCTTCCTTGAAATGGACCCCTGCCACCAGCATGAGAGGCACCAGGCAGACCTTTTTGAACCCGGCTGATTTGACCCGTTCAAGGGTGTGGTCCATGCCGGGATATTCTTCCACCACTCCCAGGAAAAGTCGTTGGCCGTATTGTTGGCGCAGGATTGCTTCCAGGGCCGGGTATGCGGTCCAGGCCGGATGGTCTGTGCCGTGGCCCACAAGGATGATAGCTTGGGTCTGATTCTGTGGGAATATGGGGGCCAGGGCTTTGGCTGTATTTGCATAATCCGTGTGGGAGGTGAGCAGGGGCAGGCCCATGGCGGATCGGATATTTACGTGGGTACGTTCCGTGACCAGGCGGTCAAATTCATGGCCGCAGATGAGATGCAAAGATTGGATCACCACCCATTCGTGGCCCTGGTCTGCCAGGGATTGGGCTATTTCAAAGGGATCTTTTAAGTCCCGTTTTTTTTTCATGGCATGTTTAACCATTCTGGAGGAATAGGACCAATGGATCTCATGGTTTGGGAATCTTAGCCTGAAGACCCGGTCCATTTTATCGTAGGTGGAAAATGCCCGGGCAGTGGTGCCGAATGCGGTGAGGATGATGGGGATATTATTTTTTGATGGATTTGTCTGCATATTAGTTCACCTGTTGATTGTTATTTGTCTGAATTATTTTAATTTGTCCAAGGGCTTGGCGGGCGGGTTTCTGCTGCTTTTTAAAGCCTGCGGCCTTTAAAAAGGCCTTTTGTGCGCGGGTTAGCTGGGTATGGTCCGGTTGATTATGGTTTAGGGCGGCATATCCCAGCATGAGCCAGGCTTGTCCCAGAGTGTTTGAATTTGGAGTATTTGGAGTATTTGGAGCCGGGGGGTGTTCAAGAAGTGTTTGTACCAGACATTCATAGGCGTCGGCAGCCCTTGCATATTTTTTTTGCCTGTACAGGATCTGGGCTTTCAGGCGGATCAGTTTTACATCCCGGGAAACGGACAACCCTTTTTCAATCCAGGCAAGGGCCTTGTCCTGGTAATGGGCCATGGCACAGGCCTGACCGATTTTTAGGATTTTTTTCAGGAGCTGGTCCGGGGTCTGGGCCTCTTTTATGGCCTCTTGATAAAGGAGGGCAGCTTTTGCCGGTACATCAAGGGCGAGATACAGGTCTGCCGCCAGCATGAGCTCTTTTTGGGTCATGGGGGTGAGATATCCGTAGATGACCAGGGCGGACAAGCCCTGTCTTAATCGATTGTTGTTCAAATGGATGTGGCATAGTGCCTTCCACCATTTGGGTTCAGTGGGGTCTGTCCGGGTCAGGAACCCGGCAAAGGCCAGAGCCTTTTTTTCCATTTTCAAGGAGAGGTATTGATACAGGAGGATCTCCTGCCATGTTTTCTTTTTTTCATCTTTGGTTTTGGATGCCAGTTCCTCAAGGGTTGGCAGGGCTTGGGAATAGCGTTCCAGGGAGAAGAGGATATTGACAAGACTTTCTTTCCAGGCAAGGCTGATCTTGTCAGGATGGGCCTTTATCAAGAGCTCAAACACGACCAGGGCCCGGTTTGAGGCATCTGCCTGAAAATGGCAAATTGCAGCATAATACAGATGAATGGGTTTGGGTGTTTGGGAGGTCTCATATCCTTTTTCAAATGCCATGGCAGCTTTTGCAAAAAAGCCTGACTCATACAGGCTTTTTGCCAGGTTGAGCCAGCCGGCACAAAAGTCGGGATTCTTTAACACTGACTCCTGAAAGCATAATATGGCGTTTTGGGAAAATCGTTTATTGTTTGGGGCCTGGTCATTCTGGGCGGCCAGGGTGAGATAGTAGTTGCCCAAAAGAAAATGGATATAATAGTGGTCGTTGTTGGATTTTTTCTTTTTTTTGAATTCTTCCAGCAGGGAAATGGCTTTGTTGACCTCTCCGCTTTGGAACAGTGCCTGGGCACGGGTCACGCAAATTCCGGCGGCCAGGGAAAGCTTGTCTTGACTTGTATTCGGTTTTGCTTTTTGGGCAACAACCCCTTGGGGGATGGTCAAGCCCAGGAAAAGAGAAATGAGAATCCAAAGGAGGATTATGGGGCTGATGCGCTGTTTCATTATTGCTCCAGCCTGAACCGGATGGTGGTCCGGGCCAGTGTGGCAACCGGGATACCCTCTATGGTTCCGGGCTTGAATTTCCACTGGGACACGCAGGTGGTAACGCTTTTATCAAATATGTGTTTTGGCGTTGAATCAATAATCCGGATCTGTTGGACCAGGCCTTTTTTAGTCACAATGAATTCAACGGTTACATCTCCTTCAATTCCCCTGCGGTTTGCCAGCATGGGATAAATGGGAGGGATTTTAACCAGGGGGGTAAGGGGGGAATCCAGTTCGCCCATGGTATAGTGGCCTTTTAGTACGGGGGTAATGGCAAAGTGTTCAAGGCCCGGTATCACAAGATCCATGGGGGCTGGCAGTTTTGGATTCAATTGAAAGTCAAGCCTTGGTTTCAGCGTTGATTTCACTTTAACGGGCTTTTGCTTGAACCTTTTTGGTGTTTTTGCAGGCTCTGGTTCTTTTGGTTTTTCCGGCTCTTTTTTTTGGGGCGGGGTCGCCGGTTTTTTGATCCGGATGACCTGGACCTGTCTGATGTTTTCCAATACATCCTGCTTGTCCGGGACCCTCTGGATGAGTCCCGGCATGAGGCCGAATAGGATGAGGTTGAGAAGGACGGAACAGGCTATGGCAAATGCCCAGCCCGAAAAGGATCGCAGGGAGGTCATGGCGTTTATTTCATACTCCTGGATCCAGGCTGGCGGCAATGGAAACATTTTGGGCGCCGGCAAGTTTGCAGGCATCCATGACAGTGATCACAAGGCCGGTCAGGCTATCCTTGTCTGCCACAATCACCACACTGCCCTCGGGGTTTTCTGCCAGGGCCCGTTCCACATTGGCCCGGACCGTCCGGATATCCACCTGGCGCTGGTCAATGTAGATGGTATTTTCCTTTGTGACACCGATGAGGATGGTGGTTTTTGTTTTGCTGATGGCTGTAGAGGCTGTGGGTCTGGATATATCCACACCGGTCTCTTTTACAAAAGAGGTGGTGACCAGGAAAAAAATTAATAAAATAAAGACCATATCAATGAGGGGAGCCATATTCAACTCAAGGTGTTTTGAGGTTGCCCGTCTGGCAGCACTGATGTTAAGCATGGAAAGTTTTTCCTCTAATTATAAAAAAAGGTAATAAAAATATCTATAAAAAGCGTTTTAGATAGATGCCTGTAGCAGCAATCCTATACTTTAAGTTATTGGCTCTTCTGAATAAAAATCCGCCCATGTAAAGGCCGGGGATGGAGACCATGAGCCCTGTTTGTGTGGAGATCAGGGCCACGGAAATCCCGCCTGCCATGGCTTTGGCATTGCCCGTGCCAAAATGGGTAATAACATCAAAGGTGCCCATCATTCCCAGAACCGTACCCAAAAGCCCCAAAAGCGGAGTAACTCCTGCCAGGACATTGATAACGGCAAGATAGGAGTCCACCGATGCGGTCAGCCTTACCACAATTTCATCCAGGATAAAGGAATCCAGCTCGGGATCATGGCTTCTGGCCAAAAGGAATTCTCGTACCAGCAGCGAGTTGGCGCCCTGGTATCGGTCATCCGGCATCTGGTTGGTTTTTACGAGTTCGCCTGCACTCTCCCGGGAAATATTTTTGACATAAAGCCTGCGCAGAAACATGGCCCGGTTGATGATCAATAGCCACATAAAAAAGGATATGATCAGTATGGGAACCATCACGGCCCCGCCCGACCGGATATAGTTTTCCATGGAAAACAGGAGTTCTTTGATCATGATTCTATTGTCTGCGTCCACGGTTCTTGAACACCAGGTTGACAAAGGCCACGGATTTTTCTTCCATTTTGGAAATCTGGGTTTCGACCCTGCGGCTTAAAAAAGTATGGGCCACCATGATGGGGATGGCCACGGACAGGCCCAGCATGGTGGTGACCAGAGCTTCTGAAATACCGCCGGACATCATCCTGGGGTCGCCTGTGCCATGGTAGGTGATCACATGAAAGGTGTTGATCATTCCGGTGACTGTTCCCAAAAGGCCTAGCAGGGGGGCGATGGCCGCCAGCATCCCCAGGGTGGATAAAAAGCGTTCAATTCTGGGAATCTCACCCAAAATGGCTTCCTGGAGCGCATTCTCCATGTCCTCCCGGGTCTGGTCCTTAAAGGCCAGGGCTGTCAGCAGCACACGGGGAATGAGTTTTTTGCGCCTTGATTCCAGAAATGTGTGGCAGCCTGCCCAGTCATCGGCCATGATCAGTTCTTTGATCTTTTTCATCAATTGTTCAGCATTGGTTCTTTTGCGGGTAAAAAATACAACTCTTTCAATGAGAATGAAACCTGCCAGCACCAGGATGATCAGTATGGGCCAGACAATGGCTCCACCCTTGGGAACCTGCTCGGCCAGGTTGAGCTTATGGGCCAGCTGCCGGATGGCACCGCCCTTTGAGATGTCCATATAGACATCATCGCTTTGGCCCTTTATATAGGCTGCGATTTTGTGGGTTATCCTGGCCGGCGGAAGTTTGGAAAGGGCAAAATATTGCTGGCTCTGGTCGGAATACAAGAGAAACCCCAGCTCTTTGTCCAAATGATAAATCCCGGTGAAATTACCCAAAATCAAAAGCCTTGCCTCCTGTTCCTTGCCCTTTCGGTCAATGATCCTGCCTTTTGTCAGGGCAACCTGGCCGGATAAATTGATCTCGTCAAACAAGAGATCCGTCACCATGCCCAGGTCATCCATGGAGGGAAATTGTTTCTGGGAGAGGATGGGGTCTAAAAATGCGTGGCGCCCGGGGGCAAGCCCCGATTGAAGGCTTTGAAGCAAAAGGGCTTTCAGGTCCTTGGCATTGCTCCTGACAAACCCTGAAAATTCCTGGTTCACGGCCCGGGTTTTTTCAAGGTCCTGGTTGAGCCGGTCTTCCTCGGTCGCAAGTTTGGTGATACGGGTGCTGATCTCTTTGTTTTGGGCTTTTACGGTTTTGATATTGGTCTTGAGGTCGGCAATGGCTTTTTTAAGGGCCTGTTTATCATTTTTAATGATAAGGGCCTGGGTCTTGGCCTCTTTTTGGGCCTCTTGTTTTTCTGCCATGGCTTTTTGGATCAACAGCTTATGCTGCCGGGCAAAGGCCTGGTGGTCAGATCTCATATCCGATCTCATATCGGGTTCCACGGCTGATGGTTTGTCTGATTGCACGGTGGTGGGACTATCCGACTGGGCAACCACGGGCAGACCCGC
>DAOWDR010000666.1 GCA_030638935.1 Desulfobacteraceae bacterium
AATAAGGGAATTCCTGTTTTAAATCGGTCCATGGGAAGGGGTGCCCCGATCACACCTGTGGAAGATACCATGACAAGGTCTTCGGGAATATCAAAAATATTTGCCACCATTCCGGCCGTTGCCCTGGCATCCAAAAGCCCCTGGCTTCCGGTAAAACAATTGGCATTACCCGAGTTAACCACCAGGGCCTGGCATTTCCCTTTTTTGATTGTTTCCCTTCCAAGGATCACAGGGGCTGCTACCACCTTGTTCCGGGTAAACATGGCAGCCGCTGTGGCCGGTTTGTCACAATATATTAATCCAAGGTCCTTTTGACCATTTTTTTTGATCCCGGCGTGGATACCGGCAAATTTAAACCCTTTCATCCCAAAAGCTCCTGTTGTATCTGTTGACTCCTGTCAATTCTCTTGACTCCCGTAATATAGAAGTCTTCATTAGGGCGTATATTATAGCCATGATATTTGCAGGTGTAAATGATTTATGAACTTGAAAAAAACTTTTATATTTACCAAGGTAATTTATTGACATAAAAAGTAAATAATAATATTTGTACATACAATATAAAAGGAGAATATCACGGATATGGAAGCCCCAAAACACAATTTTCTGGAAAATTGTTTATTTTTTAATACCAATGCATTCTCCCGGCAATTACTCAAACTAGCCGAAGTTGAGTTTAAGCCCTTGAAACTGTCTCCTGCCCATGCATCCTTGTTGTTATTAATTTTTGAAACTCCTGGAATCAATCCCAAGGAATTGAGCCGTTTGTTACAATTAACCCCATCCACCATCACCCGTTTCATTGATTCTTTGGCTAAAAAAAAACTGGTTCGGCGTAAATCCAAAGGCAAGGCTGCTTTTATTTTTCCAACCCAAAAAAGTTTGGATATGCAGGCATCCATTGCATTGGCCTATAAAAATTTGTATATAGCCTATTCCAGGATTTTGGGTACAAAAACTGCTATGGGGCTCTCCCATCTGATTGCAAAGGCAAATGAAAAGATAATGGAAAACCGAGAAGACAATGAAACTCAATTTTAAGCTTATAATTGAATATGACGGCACCTTATTTTTCGGTTGGCAGAGACAAAAAAAGGAAAAGACCATCCAGGGGGAATTGGAGTCTGCCCTAAGCCATATTTTAAACCAGAAAATACATATCCGGGGATCCGGTCGTACAGACGCAGGCGTTCATGCCCTTGGCCAGGTGGCCCATTTCCATGCCCATACCAAAATGGAGCCCCAGGTATTGAAAAAAGGGGTGAATTCCCTGGTAAAACCCTCCATTGTGATCCGTGAGTGTTTGGTGGTGGATGGGACATTTCATGCCCAGTACCAGGCAATCTCCAAGGAATATAATTATTATATCTTAAACAGGCCCGATCCCTGTGCCATTGGCGGGGCCTACATGTGGCAGGTAAAAAAGTCTTTGGACCTTGACCGGATGAACCAATGCTGTGATCTGATAACCGGGGTTCACGACTTTAAATCCTTTGAAAATACAGGAAGTCCCAGGACTTCCTCCATACGGGAAGTATTTTTTGCAGTTGTGGAATCCATTAAAAATGTCCAACCCCTTGAAAATGATCTAGTTGTTTTTAAAATATCAGCCTCTGGATTTTTAAAGAACATGGTGCGAAATCTTGTGGGAACTTTAGTGGATGTGGGATTAAAGAAAATTGATCCAAAAGAATTTGAAACAATTTTTATGGCAAGAGACAGAGCCCTTGCCGGTAAGACAGCACCGGCAAAGGGTTTATTTTTAAAGCAGGTAAATTATTTGTAATCGCATTTTAAGGCGATCATTATTCATGATCCCGGATTTTTTTAACGTGGTCATTATAATGGGAAATGATATCCCGCCTGTAGATCAGCCCTAAAAAGGTCCCATGGGCCTCTTCCCTGACAACGGGCAAAGCATCAATATTTTTCTGGGTCAGTTTTAAAAGCACGGTGTTCAAATCCTCGGACGGGGTGGTTATGATAAGATCCGAGATCATGATATCCTTCATTACCACAAGGTCTTCAAGGTGGCTGGTAAAGATCACCTCCCGGATATCCGTGGATGAAAAAATCCCTGAAAAATCACCCTTACCGTCCATGACTGGAAAATAATGTTGTTTGGTGGTCTGGAAAATTTTTTTAAATTCACTAAAGGGCATGTCTTGATTCACACACCTTACTTCCTTGATCAGGGGCGTTAAATCTTCCACCTTAATGGTCTGGAGAATGTCCATCATGAACTCGCCTGCATGGGCCGGGGAATCAATTCTTGATTTGACCTGGTTTTCAAAAATAGTCCATTTCTGGGCCAAAAGATAACACAGGGAACATACCAGCAGACTCGGCAGCAGCAAATGATAGGAATTGGTCATCTCACTTACAAAAATTATGGTGGAGATGGGGGTATTGGAGACTGCTGTAAAAAAACCGGCCATGCCCACAATAACAAAGGAGCCTGGATGGGTTACTATGGTGGGGATTAGCATGTGGAAAAGTTTGCCAACCGCACCGCCCATGGCACCGCCAATGACTATTGAAGGACCAAAAACCCCTCCGCTGCCTCCTGACCCGATGGAAAAAGAGGTGGTCAATATTTTGCCAATGGCCAGGGCAATCAGGGTGGGAATGGCAACTTTGTTAAAAATAGCATCCTGGGCTATCCCGTAACCAAATGCCAGGGTGTAGGGCAGAAAAAAACCTATAATACCGGTTAAAAGCCCCCCAATGGCCGGTTTAATATGGTTGGGAACCTTGAGTTTTTTAAACAGATCAATAACCCCGTAAAATACTTTTATATACAGGACACCTGTAACCACCAGGACACCGGCAAGAACCATATAGGGGCCAAGCTCCAATGGATTTTGGAATTTAAAATTAGGTGAGTCAAACAGGGAACCCCAGCCAAATGCCAAACAGAAAAGACAATAGGCTACCACAGAGGAAATTCCCGCTGGAATGATAACTTCCGATTCAAAATCAGGATCACGGTAAAGGACTTCGGCGGCAAACAAGGCACCTGCCAGGGGCGCACGGAAAATACTGCCCACACCGGCGCCGATGCCGGCAGCCATCATGATCCTCCGCTCCCGTTCAGACAGCTTCAACTTGGTGGCCAAAAAAGAACCAAACCCGGCACCAATCTGGGCAATGGGCCCTTCCCTGCCCCCGGACCCTCCAGTGGTCAGAGTTAGGGTTGAGGCAATTGTTTTTATAAAAGGAATTCTGCTTCTGATATGCCCGCCTTTGTGGTGATAGGCGTCAATGGCAGCATCGGTCCCATGGCCTTCGGCCTCCGGGGCAAATGTATAGACCAGCCAGCCAGAGGCAATACCCCCGATGGCTGGTAATATCAACAGTATCCAGCGGTTGAACGGTGTCTGGGTATGGGGCAAAAGTAAGTGTTCTCCTGCCGGTGATCCAGGCCTGTACCCAGCCATTAAATCCAGGAAATAATGCATGCCAAGGCCGCATAAATAATGGAATAAAATAGCTCCAAGCCCGGCAATGATACCTATGAGAATAAAATAGAAAAGCCATTTGCCTGCACCTGCTATATCCGTTGTCCTGGCGTTCTTACCGATGATCATGTCTAACCTTTTCGAAGGTCGTTAATACCGCTTAGAATAATATCAAACAAAATTTTAACATCTTTTTCTTCAAGGCATGAAAAAGCCACCCGGATATTTTTTTCGCCAATGGATATTAGTCCTACACCATAGTTATCAAGCAAATGAAGTCGCAATTGTTCGGCATCGACATCTTTTAAGCGAATACACATAAAATAGCCGGAATTAAAGGGATACACATCAAAACCATCGGCATATTTCGGATCCTTTAAGACCTGCTTCATCTTCAGGGCCCGCTGCTTTAACAGGTCAAATTTTTCCTGTTTCAAGGCATCATAATTTTCATCACACATGGATTTGAACAAAATAGTCTGACTCAAGTGGGAGGAATTGGAAATATTTCCCCTGATACAACCGGCAGTCTTTTTTTCCAATGCCTCAAGCACAGGCTTAATATCATTGTCTCCGGCAATCCCATAGGTAACAAAGCCAACCCGAAACCCCCAGACATAGTCCTCTTTTGTTGCCCCGTCCAGTTTGACGGCTAAAAGTCGTTTGTCTTTGCCGGCAATCTTTGCAAACATGGATTCTTTGCTGGTTTCTTCTTCAAAAAAAAGACCGAAATATGCATCATCACAGGCTGCCACTACATTGGTGCCCTTTTGGGCGATGTCTATTAGAATCTGGGCAACCCTTTGGGCCTCTGATTTACTCAGGGTGTACCCGCTGGGATTGTGGGGAAAATTCAATATGGTAATAATCTTGTCATTTTCTTTGGCCTGCTCACGAATAACAGCTTCGAAAGAATCAATATTGAATTTTGTTAACTGGTCGTCATAGGCTTTATAGTGAACTATTTTAGCGGCATTGCGGACACAAAAGGTCATATTGTAATTTCCCCACATCATGTCGGGCAGAACAATGACATCCCCCGGGTTCACCCACATGTCCGAGAGCACACTGACACCGTGGGTGATGCCAGAGGTAACAACCGGAAGGCTTACTACCTGGTTTCCAAGGGAGGGGTTCTTTGTGTATAAATTGGTTTTCCATTTTTCCCTTAGGGCAGGAATCCCAAAGGAAGGGGCATAGGGCAGATACTCATCCGGTTCAATGTTCTTAATATATTGGGTAATGGAAGACAGGCTTAGAACAGAGTTCCCCTCTTTGGCAATACCGATGGTTGCATTAATTTTATCGGCTTTTACCTTGGCTTCAGCGCTCTGGCTCAAAATGCCCTTTGGAAAAAACAATGCTTTTCCCATATTTGACAGCATGTCATAAATATGGGGATTCGATCCTTTGATAGCTTTATTTAGTTCATCTGCAATGGCATTCATAATCTATTCTTTTCTCTTAGGATAATTGTTTGATAACGATATGGGTAAAACACAGGTGAAGATAGAGGCATATCCGTAAAAAAACAAAAACTCTGTAGCTTTACATCTCAACGAAAACTACAGAGTTTATATAAACGACAACTATATATAAAACTATCTTCTCTTGGATGCCTTGATTGGGTTGATCTTCTGTTTTTTGGTGGCTGCCACGGTTTTAACATGGGTTGCAATGTTGCAATTTCCATTTTTCCACTTGAGTGAGGGATCAGGTGCTGCTGTACAGTATATACCAGTCTTAAATTCAGAAGCTCTCTGGCATCCCTTGCATTCATCAACTATCGCCAGGCAATGCCCTTCGTTATAAC
The DNA here is from genome assembly GCA_030638935.1 of Desulfobacteraceae bacterium. Taxonomy (GTDB): domain Bacteria; phylum Desulfobacterota; class Desulfobacteria; order Desulfobacterales; family Desulfobacteraceae; genus NBML01. The sequence continues at coordinate 5,275 of DAOWDR010000666.1, forward strand.
TGCAACCCTTGGCAGTCATCAATACACAATCGTCACCTTCTCTTACTGTTGTACAAATCATAGTAAAAAATCCTGTTATTTTGAATTTATAAAATCAAAGACACCAAAGCGTTTCTTTGGTACCATTATTTATTATTTCCCCTTTAATTCAAGGGCTATAAACCTTGGACAAGTATCATAAAATAAGAATTCTGTCAATCATAGTTTTATACCGGCATCCAGAATTTAAGGAAATGCAAACTCTATTTCATCCGGACCGTTATAAAAAATCTATATTTTTTAATGCTGTGGAAAAAGCCGAGTCACGACTGAGAACTAAATTTCTTGTTGTCAAAGCTGGTGTACTCTTTACAAAATCAATATTATTATCTAATATTGAAACAAAAACATTATCAATAAGCTAACTTGGGTTTCTGGCTTCATAAGTCAGATCATCTTTTTAACCTGTTTGCTATTAAAGTTATTATTCCTTATTTTTTCAATCTTCTAAGCAAAAAGGAGGGAAATTCTTCATAACAAAATAGTGCAATTAAAGATTTACTCTTTAAAAATATTTCCATCTGCGATGAGTTTAAAAAAACTGCCAACTGATTATCAAAAAAGTGGAGGTGTCATGAAAAAAACTTTTTTTAACTTGATTCAGGAAGTACAGAAAGAAGGTAAATGTAATCACTGCGGTGGTTGCGTTACATTTTGCTCAGCAATCAGCTATGACGCACTTTCAATGGACGACCATGGAAAACCTTTTTTTAATGATATTAATAAATGCAATGAATGTGGGTTGTGCTATACCATATGTCCCCAGACACACGAGCTTGACGAGGAAATCAAACAGAATGCTCAATGGGAAGAGCCAATTGGACATACTATCAACTTCACCGTCACCAGGGCAAATGATCCTGTAATAAGACAAAAAGGTACCGACGGCGGTGTTGTGACGGCAATTTTAAGCCATTTGTTCGATACTGGAAAAATTGACGGGGCAATTGTTTCCATGCCCACACCCCATGGCCGGGTCCCCTTCCTGGCCAAAAGCACAAAAGAAATTTTGGATTCCGCAGGATCTCATTTTGGCGATTCCCAGGGGATGTATCAGTTTTCCAAGGACTATGACACCTTTTCCCCCTCCATAAAGGCATTGTCCGAACTGAAAGCTTCTCCAATGGACCGCTTGGCCTTTGTCGGAACTCCCTGCCAGATCAATACCATAAGAAAAATGCAGGCATTGAATATTGTTCCTTCTGATAGCATTTCCCTCTGCCTTGGGCTATTTTGTTCGGGGAATTATTTTTTCCATGATAAATCATTCGCTAACTTGGAAGAAAAATATCAATTCAAATACACAGATGTAGAAACAATAAACGTCAAAGATAATTTTATTTTTACCATGAAATCCGGAAAACAGGTATTCATTCCAGTGCCGGAACTAAGACCGGTGAGAAGGCCTGCCTGTGATTTTTGTGAAGATTTTTCAGCTGAATATGCCGATATTTCATTCGGTGGTCTGGGTGCTGAGCATGGGTGGACTACGGCCATCATCAGAACCCCCCAGGGAAGAAACGTATTTGAAGATGCCCTTGAAAATGTGTTGACTTCTTTTAGGCTTGAAGATAATCCCAAATATATTACCCATGCAGAAAAAAAGATATTCGATGTCTCCAGACAAAAAAAAGAACTATTTGAGCAAAACCAAATGAACCGGAATAAAGAGGTGTCCCTGGCCCAATAATTTACCTGATAAAATCTGGAGATCCCGGTTTTAATTGGAGAAACAATTAATATTGGCTGAATAGTAATGGTTGCAAAAGAGATGACTCTTAAGATGGGAGGCTTGTCATGCGGATAGCTATAGTCGGAGCTGGAAACAAATGTTTATACCTGATGAACGTAATTGACAAGTATGAGTTTCAATTGCTTTACCCTATTGTTGTGGCAGTAGCCGATATTAAGAATGATGCCCCCGGCCTTGTGAAAGCCAGGAAAAAAGGTTTTTTTGTTACCAATGACTACAATGATTTGTTTAAAATGGAAAATATTGATCTCATTGTCGAGCTGACCGGAGACCTGAATATTTACAATGATATTTTATCCAAGAAAAGCCAAAGGGTCCGAGCCATTGCCCACACCACAGCACTGCTTTTCTGGGAAATAGACAGTGCCGCAAGAATGTATAGCAAGACCACCCAGGAACTTTGTGAAACCCAGGCTTTGTATGATGTATTGATCAACGGACTAATCCTTGAAGACGTGGTTGTTATTGCTCTGGATCACAAAATCCTTGATATCAATGATACCTTTTTAAAAAAACTTGGGTTGACCAAAGAAGAGGCCATTGGGCATTGCTGCTATGAAATAACCCATCGTCAGTCTATACCATGTTCGGGCAAGGAGCATCCCTGCCCCCTTGCCGATGTCATAGAAACAGGAAAATCATCCAGGGCAACCCACATTCATCTGGGCCAAAGCGGAAATAAGCATTATGTTTCCATCTCCTGCTACCCTCTTTTTGAAATGGGTAAATTAAAAGGGGTGGTCGAAGTATCAAAGGATATTACCAAAGATATCGAGTTTGAAAAAAAAATGATGCAGCAGGAAAAACTGGTTTCCATAGGGCGACTTAGTGCAGGGGTTGCCCATGAAATAAACAATCCCCTCACAACAATTCTGACATCTTCAATGCTGATACAAGAAGACCTGGAAGAAGGAACAGAAATTCATAAAGAACTTTCCATAATAAGCAACGAAGCCCTGCGCTGCCGCAAGATTGTAAAAAGCCTGCTGGACTTTGCCCGTCAAAGCAAACCATTCAAAAAAATGGATGACTTGAACCAGGTCATAAAGGAAAGCCTTGTCCTTACCCGAAAACAGGCTAAATTCAAAAATATTGATCTTAGTTCCAACCTTGCAGATAGACTGCCGCAATTTCCAATTGACAGGGATCAAATTCAGCAAACCATAATTAATCTAACTTTAAATGCCATTGAAGCAACTCCATCCGGAGGAGAAATCAGGCTCTCCTCACAATATTTTGAAAACAAAAATGCCATAGAAATTCAAGTAAGTGATACAGGGGACGGCATTCTGGTTGAAAACCTGGATAAGATTTTTGACCCTTTTTTTACAACAAAAAAAAATGGTACCGGCCTTGGTCTTGCAATCACCCATGGTATTATCAAACAGCACGGCGGAACCATTCTGGCCAAAAGCCTACCTGGTAAGGGAACAAATTTTTATATCACATTTCCGTTAACCCAAGAAAATGACCATGACAATTAATAAGGATGTATCTATTCTTGTTATTGATGATGAACTGCAGATCTGTCGCAATTGTCTAAAAATTCTTAGCCGCCCCCATTATGAGGTTGAATACGCCCTGAATGGAATGGATGCCATGGAAATGATGGAGTCAAAACAATTCGACATTGTTATCACAGACCTGAACATGGAACGGTTGGGAGGCATGGAGGTTATTGCCCGGATCAATGCCTCTTTTTCCCAAACCATTGTCATTGTGATGACAGGCTATGCAAGCGTATCTTCCGCTGTTGAAGTGATGAAAATGGGGGTTTTTGATTATCTTCCCAAACCCTTTACCCCCTACGAACTCCGGGCGGTTGTTCAACAGGCAGTTGCCAGGAATGAGCTTCGAAGGCAACAGGAAAAACTTATCCATCAAAAAACAAAAAAAAAAATTTCACACCAATTGATTGGGGAGAGTCCTGGGATAAAAAAAGTTATTAAAATGGTTCAAAAGGTTGCTGCCACAGATGCCAATGTCCTGGTCTACGGCGAGAGCGGTACAGGCAAAGAGCTTATCGCACGTGCGGTCCATGCCAACAGCAACCGGAACAATAATGTTTTTTTTGCCGTTGACTGCGGGACCCTTTCAGGAGAGCTCCTTTCATCTGAATTATTCGGCCATGTCAAAGGAGCCTTTACCGGAGCCGACAAAGACAAGCCAGGAATTTTTAAACTTGCCCATAAGGGGACTGTTTTCCTGGATGAAATCAGCAATATTTCCAGGGAAATTCAAGCAAGACTTTTAAGGTTTCTTGAGACAAGGGAATTTTTGCCCCTTGGAAGTACAAAGGTTATAAAAGTTGACATTCGTTTAATATTTGCAACCAACAAAAAACTTGAACAAATGGTTCAAAAAGGCCAGTTCAGGGAAGATTTTTATTATAGAATCTTTGTTTATCCCATTGTCATACCAACTCTTAATGAAAGAAAAATGGACATCCTGCCCATTGCCTATTTTTTTTTGAAACAATTTAGCAAAAAAATGGGGAAACATATTACAGAATTTGATGAAACTTCGGCAAACCGGTTAATTGAGTATAATTGGCCGGGTAATGTACGACAACTGAAAAACGTTGTTGAGCGTGGGGTTATCCTTTGCGAGAATACTTGTATTTCATTGAAAGATTTGCCCCTGCTAGGGGAAATAAGCGAAATTGATGAGATGATTGAAAGCATACCTAAAACAAATGAAGAGCTAAAACTTCTGAAAAAAAAGATCCGCCAAAAGGCCGTAAATAAGGTTGAAAGAAATTTTATTTTAAATGCCCTTGCAAGAAACAATTGGAATGTGACCAAGTCTGCTTTGGAGACGGGTTTACACCGGACTAATTTCCAAGCCCTCATGAAAAAACATAAAATTTCCCGCCCCTGAACTCAAGATATTTCCTTTGTAAATATTTTTATTACACACTGTATAATTTTTTAATACACTGGCTCTAATACTAAGACCACTGGTTAAAAGGTAAATTTAAAGCATTAGGTGTATAAAAAAAATATACTAAAAGGCTTCCATTCAAAAAGCCTCCTTAGGGGAAACCCATATAATACAAATGGTTATGAGTTTTTTTCCGCCTGGCATGATCCCTGCAATTTCTTTTTCTAACATTAAGAAAATTTAAACATTAATTCTAATTTTAAAGGGAGGCTTATTATGGAAGATCAGGTAAAAATCATGGTGGTTGATGATGAACTTGGAATTTGTAAAAATGTTGAAAAAATTCTAACAAAAAACAATTATGAAGTTGTTCATACCCAAAGTGCTTTCAAAGCCCTTGAGATGATGAAAAATGAATCCTTTTCCCTTCTCATTTCCGATATTGTCATGCCGGAAATGAATGGTCTGGAACTGTTGAAACATGTTGGAAAAGAGGTGCCGGAAATCAAAACCGTTATGATGACAGGATATGCATCAACCAACACTGCCGTAAAAGCGATTCGCCTTGGAGCCCTTGATTATATTCCCAAACCCTTTACTCCAGATGAGTTAAGAACAACTGTTAGTAAGGCTTTGCTGGGTGAATTTGAAGAAATAACCATCACCGAT